>CANQZH010000034.1 GCA_947628245.1 uncultured Bacilli bacterium
CCGGTATTTGGTTTAATTGATACTAATTGTGATCCTGATGATGTTGATTATATTATTCCAGGTAATGATGATGCAATACGTTCTATTAAAGTTTGTTTAGGGGCTTTAACTAATGCTATTTGTGAAGCTAATAATTTAGAGTTAGTTGATTATATTACTGATATGGAACCTGCTAATGATGAAGAAGTGAAAAAAGAAGAAGAAATAAAAGAAAAAGAAGATAAAGAAGAAATTGAAAAATCTAAAAGAGGTAGAAAACCTAAAAAAGTAGCTGAAGAAGAAAAATAGGAAAGAGGGATATTATGGAAGTTACTGCTAGTATGGTAAAAGAGCTTCGTGAAACAAGTGGAGCTGGAATGATGGATTGTAAAAAAGCTTTAGCTGAGACTAATGGTGATATGAATGCTGCTTTAGATTATTTAAGAGAAAAAGGTATTTCTAAAGCTACTAAAAAAGAAAGTCGAATTGCAGCTGAAGGTTTAGCTAATATTTATGTTGATCAAAATAAAGCTGTTATCTTAGAAGTTAATAGTGAAACTGATTTTGTTAGTAAAAATGAAGAATTTAAAGCAATGATTGATGAAATTGGTAATACTTTATTAAAAAGTGATGCTAAAAGTATTGATGAAGCTAATGAATTAGTTATTTCTACTGGGGAAACTATTAAAGAATTATTAGTTGCTAAAATTGCTAAGATTGGCGAAAAACTTTCATTCCGTCGTTTTACAATTGTTAGTAAAAATGATGATGAAGTATTTGGAACATATTTACATATGGGTGGAAGAATTGCCTCTTTAGTTGTAGTTACAGGTAATGATGAAGAAGTTGCTAAAGATGTAGCTATGCAACAAGCAGCAATGCGTCCAACCTATACTTTTATAAGTGATGTACCAGCTGATGTTTTAGATAAAGAAAGAGCTGTTCAAAAAGAACTTGCAATGAATGAAGGAAAACCAGCTGATATTGCTGAAAAAATGGTTGAAGGAAGAATAAATAAATTTTATAAAGAAATTTGTTTAAATGAACAAGTCTTTGTAAAAGATAATAGTTTAACTATTAAAAATTATTTAAAAAATCATAATAGTGAATTAAAATTAGCGGTTCGTTATGAAGTTGGTGAAGGTATGGAAAAACGTAATGAAGACTTTGCAGCTGAAGTAATGAATCAAGTTAATGGTAAATAAGATATGTAAAAAGCATATCTTTTTTTTAGGTTAATTGATATAATAAAGACGGTGATAGTAAATGATATATCTTTTAATTATTCTAGGACTTTTAATTTTAATTATTATTTTAATGTTTAATAGTTTCTTAAAATCTTCTAATCGAGTTAAAGAAGCTTTTGCTACAATGGATGTGTATTTGAAAAAAAGATGGGAACTTATTCCTAATTTAGTAGAGACGGTTAAAGGTTATGCTTTTTATGAAAAACAAACTTTTGAGGCAATTGTTAAAGGTCGATATGATTCTTTAAGTAATGAAGAGAAAAAGGATAAAGATAATGAAGTAGAATCTTTGGTTACTAATTTATTGACTATTAAAGAAGTTTATCCTGAGTTAAAAGCTAATGAAAGTTTTCAAAAATTAATGAAAGAATTAGTTTTAATTGAAGATGAATTAGTAAAATCCCGTAAATACTACAATGCGACTGTTAGAATTTTTAATACTAAAATTATGGTTTTTCCAAATAATCTTTTAGCTAAATTATTTAAATTTAAGCCATATTCAATGTTTAGTATAAATGAAGAAGAAAAAGGTAAGGTTGATGTTAAGTTATGAAAAAATGGATGTTGTTATTATTATTTTTATTGTTTATTCCGGTTGTTAAAGCAGAAGATTATGTAATAAGTAATTATGATATTTTTATGACGGTTAATGAAGATAATACTTATAATATAACGGAAGTTATAACAGCTGATTTTGCTATTCCTAAACACGGGATATATCGGGATATTCCTTTAAGAAATGAAGTTTACCGGACTGATGGGTCTAAAGATATTACTTATGCTAAAGTTAAGAATGTAAGTGTTGATGCTCCTTTTGAAATATCTAAAAGTGATAATATGTATGAGATTAAAATTGGTTCTAAAAATTATACTGTAACTGGTAAAAAAACTTATAATATTAATTATACTTATGATTTATTTTCATGGGAAAAGCAAAAAGATTATGATGAATTTTATTTTAATATTATTGGTAGTGATTGGGATACAACTATTAATAAAGTAAATTTTACAATTACTATGCCTAAAGAGTTTGATAAATCTAAAATTGGTTTTTCAAGTGGTCATCTTGGAACTGTTAATTCTTCTAATGTAGAGTATGAAGTGGTAGGTAATACTATTAAAGGTTCTACTATAAAACCTTTAAAAATTAAGGAAGCTTTAACTATTAGAGTTCCTTTAGAGGAAGGTTATTTTAAAAATAAATTTAAGGTTGAAGATTTATCCATTATTATTAGTGTTATTTGTTTATTATTTGCACTTTTAATATGGTATTTTTATGGAAGAGATGATAAAGTTGTTGAAACAGTTGAATTTTATCCTCCTGATAATTTAAATAGTTTAGAATTAGCTTTTTATTATAAGGGTAATGTAAGTGATAATGATGTAATTTCTTTATTAATTTATTTAGCTAATAAAGGTTATGTTAAAATAAATGAAATTGATGAAGATAATTATACTATTACTAAGTTAAAAGATTATGATGGTAATAATGAGTTAGAAAAAATATTTATGGAAGGATTATTTAAAAGTGGTAAAACAACAGTTGGTTCTAAAGATTTATATGATCATTTTTATGTAACTACTAATAAATTAAAAAAAAAAGTAGCAAGTAAAAGTAATAAAAATTTACTTTTTATTAAAGAAAATAAGAAAAAAAGTAATTTAATTTTATTTTTAATATTTATAACTTATCTATTTTCATTTATTTTTCCAATTTCTTTTAATGGACAATTTGTTTTAAGTTTAGTTCCATTGTTTTTAATGTTATTTTATACTCCATTTTATAAAGTTATTAAAGAAACGAAAAATACTTTTTTAACTTTGTTTATTGTTGTTCATTCTTCAATATTTTTAATAGCTATTATGGTAGTTATTGTAAATATGTATGGTTATTTAATATCGAATTTTATGGTAGCTATAATATGTATAATTGTAATGTTTATTTTATATAATTTAATGGCTAAAAGAACGAAGTATGGAACTGAAATATTAGGAAGAATAAAAGGCTTTAAACATTTTTTAGAAACGGTTGAAAAAGAACAATTAGAAAAATTAGTTTTAGAAAATCCTCAATATTTTTATGATATTTTACCTTTTACGTATGTTTTAGATATTTCTGATAAATGGATTAATAAATTTGAAACAATGAATTTACAAGCTCCACAATGGTATTATGGTTCTACTTTTGAATTCGAGCATTTTAATCATTTTGTTTATCATACGATTAATGATACTCATTCTTTTAGTGGGTCTAAGTCTTCTAGTAGTGGAAGTTTTAGTAGTAGTTCTTTTGGGGGTTCATCTAGTGGTGGTGGATTTTCTGGCGGCGGCAGTGGTGGCGGCGGTGGAGGATCTTGGTAAGAAATGATTGCAAATATTTTTATTCTTGATATAATATTTTATAGTAGGAGAGGGTAAATATGGAAAATGATGGAAATGAATCTCAAACAAAAGAAGTAATTAATCTTGAAGAATTATCTCAATCAGCAATTGATAGTATCGAAAATGAAATTGATCATAATATGGCAGAAGCTGATTTACAATTTCAAGAAGAAATTAATCAACTTCATAGTCCTAGTGAAGAATCAGTAGTGATTGAAGAACCTAAGGAAGAAAAAAAGCCAAATGTCTTTAAAAGATTGAAAGACAAATGGAGTAAATTACCAAGAAAGAATAAAATCATTATTATTGTGGTAATAATTATTTTACTTATCTTAATTGGTATTGGAGTATTTATGCTTACTAGAAAGAAACCAACTGTTGAACCGGATATTCCTGATGTAATTTTAGAAGAAGATAATTATCGTTATGAAAATGGTGTTTTACATTTTTTAGAAGATGATGAAGAAATTGGTACTTATGAATGTACTAATAAAGATGAAACGAAATGTTTTGTAGCCTATTTAACTAATGATGATGAATTTGATGGTTTAAAACAAGTTAATGAAGATGGAGATAGTATTGAATTAAGAAGTAAAATATATAATGAACGTTTTGTCTTTGTTTTTGATAATAAAAATGAGAATGATGAAATTATTAAATTATATGATATGAAAAATAATGAAGTAAAAGAAGAATTTTTACAAGTTAAAGCATATGATTTTATTGATGATGTAGTTATTCTTAAAAATATGGATAGTAAGTATGGATTAGTAACATTTGATTTTGATGATGTTACAACAACTATTCCTTATGAATATGATAAATTAGGTATTTTAAATGATGATGAAGATTTAGAAAGAGTAATTGCTAAGAAAGATGGAAGTTATTATGTAATTAATAAAAATAATGAATTACTTAGTAATGCAATGGCTGAAGCAATTGTTGATGCTAATAAAGATCATTTAAAAATTAAAGATGCTTTAGGTAATTATCAAGTATTTGATTATCACGGTAAAGAAATTGGCAGTGGAGATTATGCTACACTTTTAAATGATTATGTTATTTTTGTAAGAGATTTACAATTATTTGTTACGGATTATGAAAAACATCCAATGAATTTAGATGGTATTGCTATTAAAAATGATCATTATAATCCAATAGCTTATTATAAAAATAATAAATTAACTAAAACGGAGAAAGCTTTTGATGCTGAAGTTTATGATAAAAATTTAATTATAACTATTTATGGTAATGATACTGATGATTTAGAAACTACGACTCTTAATTTACAAGATGGAATTTTTTCAAAAGGTTTAGCTTTTATTAATTATTTAAATGGTAAATTATATTTTTACGCTGATGAAGCAAAAGAACAATTATTAGGTTCATATTCTTGTAATAATCGTAATACAGTTGAAGCATCTAATTCATCTTTAAATAATTGTAATCTTGCTCCTGAATCAATGTTAGTGGAAACTAGAGCTAATGAAAAAGAAAAAGATGTATCGTCATCTTTAGGTTTATTACCAATCTTCTTTAATCGTTATGTCTTTATTAAAGATGGTGAATCAATTGTGTTATATGATTTACAA
Source organism: uncultured Bacilli bacterium (assembly GCA_947628245.1). Taxonomy (GTDB): domain Bacteria; phylum Bacillota_I; class Bacilli_A; order RF39; family UBA660; genus Ventrenecus. The sequence goes on from CANQZH010000034.1 coordinate 5,201, forward strand.
GCTCCAAGTGATAGTTCAATTAAAGCTTATTATACTAAGGTAGATGCTAAGATATATAGTAAAGCTGATAAAGTTACTTTTGTAAATGATGGAACAATTTATTATATAGCTGAGTCTGAACGTTCTGGTAATTATGGTTTAGCTAAAATTACTAAAGATGGAGTAGAAGGTAAGATTAGTTTTGATTATAAGAATTTAAAAAGATTAGGTGATTATTATGTTGCTGAAGCTGATAATGGTTATTATTTAGTTGATGCGGGTGGTAAGAAATTATCTTGGGCTAAAGAAGGCGAGATATTAGATTATAATGGACAGTATTTAAAATTCTTAAAAGATAATGATTATTATGTTTCAGCCTTTAATAAAGATTCGGATCAAAATAAATATGATTATATTGAATTATATGATAAATATTATGCTGCTGTTAAAGAAAATGAAGATGATAAAAAGTATTATTTAAGTGTATTTGCTTATGGTAGTGAAGAACCTGTTAATAGTAAATTATCTAATATTGAACTTAAAAATACTAAATTTGAAGGAGAAGGTATTAAAGCATTTAACTTAACATTTACTAATAATTCAGTTAAAGTTGAAATTGGTGATGCTAAAGAAAAAGAATATACTACTAATAATTATTCTTTAACTCCTGATATTAAACAACCTACGAAACCAAAAGAACCTGTTAAGGAAGAGGAAGAAACTGATAAAGAAGAAGAAAATCAAGATGAACAAACCGATAATAATAACGATGATAATAACAATAATGAATCAGCTTTAGAATAATTCTTGCAAATTTAAGAAAAATTTTGTAGAATACTTATATTGACGTTGAACTTGAGGAGTACAAATAATACTTTTAAAAGAGACTTTGTGGGTGGTGGAAACAAAGAAAAGGTTATTTGGAAGGTTGCAAGGGAGTTTAATCGGATAAGATCCGTTATCAAAAAAAAGTTAAATTAAGGATGGTACCGTCTATTATTGACTCCTTTGGTATCATCTTTTTATTTTTAGAAAGAAGGAAGAAGAAGATGTTAGATAAAAAATATAATGCTTTAGAAAAGGAAAATAAATGGTTAAATTATTGGAATGAAAATAAGATTTATGAATTTAAAAAAGATGAGAGAAAAGTATTTTCTATTGATACTCCACCACCAACTGTTAATGGGAAAATTCATATAGGACATATTTTTTCTTATTCTCAAACTGAGATGATAGCAAGATATAAAAGATTAAGAGGATTTAATATATTTTATCCTTTTGGTTTTGATGATAATGGGTTACCAAGTGAAAGATTAGTAGAGAAAGAACAAGGTAAGAAAGCCAAAGAAATTGGAAGAGAAGAATTTTCTAAACTTTGTTATCAAACAACTAATAAATATGAAGAAGAATTTCAAACTTTATTTAGCAAATTAGGGGTAAGTACTGATTGGGATATTCATTATCGGACTGTTAGTCCATCAACTATTAAAATTAGTCAAAAATCATTTTTAGATTTAATAAATAAAGGACATTGTTATCATAAAGAAAGTCCAGCTTTATGGTGTAATGAATGTTTAACTTCGATTGCTCAAGCTGAATTAGAAACTAAAACAATTAAAACAACTTTTAATTATATTAATTTTAAAACTGTTGAGACTAATGAAGAATTTACTATTGCAACTACTAGACCTGAATTATTACCGGCTATTGTTTGTGTATTTGTTAATCCCAATGATGAAGTTCATAAACATTTAATTGGAATGAATGCTCATATTCCTGTAATAAATGTAGATGTTCCTATTATGGCTGATGAGAAAGTAGCAATTGATAAAGGTACTGGAGTTGTTATGTGTTGTACTTTTGGTGATCAAACGGATATTGAATGGTGGAAAAAGTATAATTTACCTTTAAAATATATTTTTACTGATGATGGTAAAATTATTCTTGATGTTCCTAATTATGGTGGGTTGAAAATTAAAGAAGCAAGAAAGAAAATTATAGAAGATTTACAAGCTGGCGGATATGTTGTTAAAATTGAAGAATTAGAACACGAAGTTCAAACGCATGAGCGATGTGGAAAAGAAGTAGAATATTCCGTTATGAAACAATGGTTTATTGATATTATGAATCATAAACAAGATTTCTTAAAAATTGGTAATGAAATTAAATGGTATCCAAAACATATGCATACAAGATATGATGAATGGGTAAATAATATTGCGTGGGATTGGTGTATTTCAAGACAAAGATATTTTGGAGTACCTTTTCCAGTATGGTATTGTAAAGATTGTGGTGAACCTATTTTTGCTAAAGAAGAAGATTTACCAGTAAATCCTTTAGTAGATAAACCAAATATAGATAAATGTCCTAAATGTCAAGGAAAAAGTTTTATCCCAGAAACAGATGTTATGGATACTTGGGCAACTTCTTCAGTAACGCCTTTAATTAATATGAGATATGGTGAAAAAGAAAATTATGAAGATATATTAAAACCAATGAGTATTCGAACTAATGCTTCAGAAATTATTAGAACTTGGGATTTTTATACTATTGTTAAAGGTTTTTATCATTTTGGTCAAAAACCTTGGGATAATGTAATGATATCTGGTTTTGTAATGGCTGATAAAGGAGAAAAAATCAGTAAATCAAAAGGAAATAGTAAATTTGAACCAATTGATTTAATAGAACAATATTCAGCTGATGTTATTAGATATTGGGCAGGCTCAGGAAGACTTGGTACTGATATAGTATTTAGTGAAGAAACACTTTTAAGAGGTCGAAAATTAATTAATAAAATATGGAATGTAGCTAAATTTATTGAAATGCATTTACAAGATTATGAAGATAAAGAATTTAATGATTATGAATATATTGATAAATGGATTTTAGGAACATTCCAAGAAATGGAAAAAGGTTTTATAAATTATTTAGATGAATTTGAAGTAGGATTAGCTTTAAATATTCTTGAAAAATTCTTTTGGAATTTTTGTGATAATTATATTGAAATTGTTAAGCATCGTTTATATCGACCTGAAGAATTTGGTGATATTCCAAGATATTCTGGTCAAAAAACAATTTATATAATTTTATATAAATTATTACAAGATTTTAGTATTTTCTTTCCATTTATTACGGAAGAAATTTATCAAGAATTATATCATCAAGAAAAATCAATTCATTTAACTTTAATTAAACCACTTAATTTTGCTTTTACAAAAGAAATAAAAAATGGTAATGATTTAATAGATATTATTAAAGAAGCTAGAGGAGAAAAATCAAATAAAAATGTTTCTTTAAAAACACCAATTAAAAATTTAGATTTAAGTTTAAATAAAGATTTAAAAGAAGGAATAGAATTAGCTATTAAAGATTTTAAAGCAACTTTATTTATTCAAAATTTAAATATAAAAGATATTAATGAAGGTTATTCTATTGAAAAAATAGAATTAGATTTAGAAAGCATAGATTAATTTCTATGTTTTTAAATGGAAATTTATTATAAATTATGATATATTAAATACGACAAGATAAGTCATATAGTATTAAAATATTAAAAAATAGATAATACTATAGTGTAAAGAGATTGACATAAAAGAAAGAAAAAAAGAAAAATAACAAAACATATGCACTTATTGTTTTAGGAGTACTAGGAGCAATAGTATTAACTCTAGGTTTAACTTATGCTTATTGGAGGTTAACAAAAGAACAAACAGGAGTAAATGTAGTTAATACTGATTGTTTTAGTATTGAATTTACAGGAGAAAATGATATAACACTTGATAAAGCATATCCTTTAGAAGATGCCGAATTAGAAAGTTTTTT
>CANQZH010000035.1 GCA_947628245.1 uncultured Bacilli bacterium
AAAGCATATTTATAACCAGTTTGAACAGCCCCACCAATTCCTAAATTATTAATTAAGTTAATATGAGGTAAATTATTTTCTTCTAAAATTTCTCTAGTTTTATCAGTAGAACCATCATTAATAACAATAAAATCATAATGAGTTTTATTTATTTTATTATAATCAATTATCTTATTACATACTTTTAAAATATTAGCTTCTTCATTATACGCTGGAATAATTAATAAGGTTTTTAATTCTTTCATACTTCCCTCCCCTTATACATAAAAATTATTTAATATCATTATAATCGCGTGAATATTTACCAACAAAAAGATACTAATAATTATTTCCATAACATTTTCTTTTTGAACTTTTAACTGACATTTAGAACTATTAAAAAGCATAAAGATAGCCATTAAAACTGGAAATAAATATCTACCTTGAAAACCATCAACCGTTAAAGCACCCACAGGATTAAAACTTAAATATAATGCTGATAATGAAGCCCCAATAGAACAAATTACATATATAAGAATAATAAATTTATCCTTATTTTTTAATTTTAAATCAGTACTTAAAGTTACAATAATTAATCCTATAATTATTAATATAATTTCAATATCACCTAAATTCCCACAATAAGCAAGCTGTCCTAAACTAGCTGAAATAAGAGGTATTAACATAGTTTGGAACGTATTTATTATAACATAAAGATATTTAAAAGGATTTTTTATAATATTTAACATTTGTAATTTGACATCAACTCCTGGAAGAGAATATTGAACAATTCCAAATTTACTAGCATAAATAGTTCCAAAACCAAACAAAATTATTCCACTTAAACTAACTAATATTTTTGACCATAAACTATTCACTTTAAATTTTTCTTTTGGAATTAACCATATCAATAAAGTAATTGGAAAATAAGCAATTTTTGATAAATAAGTAAAACTATACACTAAAAGCAATACCAATAATTCTTTAACACCTATTTTTTTATTACTTTCAATATAATGAAACGTTAAACCAAAGGATAATAAACAAAAAGCATTAGTAAAAACATCAGCCGAATAAGAACCACTTTGAAAAATAACTGGGGGAATTAAACCAAAAGCAAAAATCAACTTACTTGTTTTTTTACATAATTTAATTGCTAAAGAAACTATCAAAGCATATAAAATAACATTAAAAATCCGCCCTAAATAAAAGATAATTGGAAATGACAAATTAAATAATCTTCCTAAAAACATTCCAAGACCACTAGCTAAATATGCAACAAATAAATATGGACCAGCTGTTGAACTTATCTTAAAAGATGATTCTTCACTTTTACCTAAATCAGTTAAATATGACATACTGTTCTTATAAGTTGTATAAGTAGATGGAATAATAAAATTAAAACGATCACTAATTAAATTTCCTAATTTAGTTGGCCACTTTTGAATATCACTATTTTGTAAAATAAAATTACCATAAGAATTATTATAAGAACGAATCAAATGTTGATTTTCATCATAAGAATAAAATAAAGGTGTTAAAAGGGCAAAAGAAATACCAATTAAAACTGTAATCTTTAAATAATATAAATATAATTTAGGTTTTTTATTAGATAATATAATTTTAATTAAATCTAAGATTAAATAAATAATTACTGAAACAATAAAAATTCTTAAATAATTAATTTGAAAATTATTAGTAACTAAAACATTATCTAATTTTAAACTATTACAATCTTTAAAAAGTAATTTTATTTCATTAGTTTCTTTATGAATTGGCATAGCAACAATTCCATCATATTTAGTATATAAAGTATTATCACTAAGTTTTATAAAATTATCATTTTCATCTTTATAATATAATTCATAATCAACATTATTTAAATTAGCAATATTTACTTTAAAACTTAATTCTTGAACATATTTTTTATCAGTTTTAATAAGCATAATTAAATTATCGTCTATCACTTGATTATCAATATTACTAATTTTTTTTTCACCTTTAAATTCATTATGATAATAATGATAATTACCAAAAGTTACTTCAAAAACAAAACTAAATAAACACGCAACTAAAATTAAAATAATAGTTATATATTTATAATTAACAATCTTCTTCATCATTAATTCTTCTTTCTTTTTTATCTAAAACAAAACTCTTTTTTAAACTAAAATTTACATTATAAAAAGGATCATGATAAAGAATAGAATGCCATTTACTATTTAAATAATCTATTTCTTTTAATAATTGTTGATATTTTTCAGAAGTAGTATCATAACCTCTTGTTTTAGATTCAAAATGATATACTACAACTTGAGGTAAAAAGATATTATAATATTTTTTATCTAATAATTTTAAACAAAAATCAACATCATTAAAAGCAACTTTTAAGTTTTCATCAAAACCTTTAACACTTAAGAATTTTTTCTTACTTACCATCATACAAGCAGCCGTTACTGCTGAATAATTATGAGGTACTAATAAACGCCCATACATTCCATAAGAATTACCAGGGGCCCCTGCAAAAGCATGAGCTGCACTATTACCAATGCCAAGAAGAACTCCAGCATGTTGAATAGTATCATCAGGGTATAATAATTTAACCCCAACTGCCCCAATGTGATCTTGCATTGCATAGCCAACCATAATATCAAGCCATTTACTAGTATTTATCACAGTATCATTATTTAAGAATAATAAATAATCCCCACTACTTTCTTTAACCGCTAAATTATTTATTTTAGAATAATTAAAAGGAAAATTAGCATCAATAACTTTAAAATTATCATAATTTTCTTTATAGTAATCAAATAATTCAAAAGTTTCTTTTTCACAACTATTATTATTAACAACTATTACTTCAAAGTTTTTATATGTTGTTTTATGATAAATTGAATTTAAACATTTTTCAAGATAAATAGGTAAATCTTTAGTTGGAATAATAATAGAAATTTTTGGTTCTTTAGTAATTTTATAATTAACGATATATTGAGTTGATGCTATAGGTACTAAAACATTAGCATTTAATTTTCTTCTTTTTAAGGCATCTTCAACAGCTTTTTGCCCAGCTTTAATAGCATATTCTTTATTTTCAACTGTATCAGCAGTTGAACCTGGTATCTTACGCCAATGATATAAAATTTTAGGAACATGATATATTCTATCTGGAGTTGTTTTCTCAACAAACCTTAAAAATAAGTCGTGATCTTGAGCCCCTTCATAGCCAACTCTAAATCCACCTATTTCATCTATTATCGACTTTCTCAAAATTTCAAAATGACAAATATAATTACCACCTAATAAAGAATCAGGACTATAATCTGCTTTAAAATGTGGTTCACATCTTTTACCTTCCATATCTATTTTATCTTCATCACTATAAATTAAATCTAACTTTTTATTTTTATTAAGCGCTAAAACCATTTCATATAAAGCATTAGGTGTTATTAAATCATCATTATCCATTAATCCAACAAATTCACCAGTAACAAGACTTAAAGCATCATTGCTAGATCTTGAAATATGACCATTTTGCTTACGATAAATAACTTTTATTCTATCATCCTGTTGTTCATATTCTTTTAAAGTTGCAATAGTTTCCTCCAATGTTGAACAATCATCAGCAATACATATTTCAAAATTTTGATAATGTTGATTTAAAATAGAATCAATACATTCTTTTAAATATAGACGTTTAATATTATAAACAGGAATAATAATTGATATTTTAGGTTGATAAGCAAGTTCCTCATAAACTGTTTCTTTTTCATTATTTTTTAACCACTTTAAATAATCTTTTTGTCTAAATGGATTTAAATATAACATATTAAAACAAACTTTAATTTTATTAATAAATTCTTTAAAATATCTTTTCCATAAAGAAGGAGGTACTAAAAAATGATGCTCTTTCCATAAAAAAACTATTCCATTTTTTAAAGTCTTAAAAATTAATTTTATTTTATTTAATGGTCTAAAAAAGATACTATAAATTCGATTAATTAAACGTCTAGTAAAAGTATTCTTTATAGTAAATATTTCATATAATTTGTCATCTACTTTAACATACAAAGTAATTCTTTTCATATCTTTAGTTAAAATAGCATTTAAAATAAAACTTTCAATATTTTCATAATAATCATAAGAAATTGATTTTCCATCAGCTTTAACTTCAAACTTAATATTTTCTTTATAAAAATCTCCACTAACACTAAATTTAGGATTTTTTAAACCACTTATTTCTTTAGATTTAATTTTAATATATTCATTCATACTACAACTCCTCAGCAAAACCTTTCTCTAATTTTCTAAATATTATGTATCCTAATCCTAAAACCCCTAATGATAATATAAATAAATAAAATAATGATGATAAACTTGGCATTGTTTGATAGTAAAAAATACTACGATAAGCATTAATTAAATGAGTTAAAGGATTAATGTTTAAAACCCAACTAATTTTTGCTGGAAACATATCAGCCGTATATAAAATTGGTGTAGCATAGAAAAGAAGATTTAAAATAAAACTTACGACATACTCCACATCTCTTACATAAACATTAATAGCACTTAAAATAAAAAGCAAACCCAAGCTAAATAAACTTTGAATAATCGCAATAATAGGTAACCACAAAAGCTGTATACTAAAACCAATGCCTCCAAAAAATAAGAACATTAAAATAATGATGCACGAGATTAAGAAATTAATTAATCCTGCCAAAATAACTGATACAGGTAATACTTCTCTTGGAAAATATACTTTTTTAATAATTCCACCATTTAACCAAACACAATTACAACCAGTAGTAATACAAGTAGTAAAAAAATTCCAAGGAATAATAGCTACTATCAAAAAGATTAAATAATTAGGAACTTGAACTCGCATAATATAAGGAAAAACAATCGCATAAACTAAAACAGTTAATAATGGATTTAAAAAAGACCATAAAATTCCTAAAAAAGAACCCTTATATTTACCTCTAATCTCTTTTTTAACATTTGTTTTTAATAATTCACGATATTGATATAAATTCTTAAAAATACTCATTTTATCACCCACACTTTTTCAAATATTCATCTATAACTTTAGAAGGTTCACCATCAGATGCAATAACCCCTTCATTAATCCAAACAGCCCGATTACATAATTTTTTAATATTACCTAAATCGTGACTAACAATAACAATCGTTTTATCACTTTCTTTTAATTCTTGTAATTTAGCAAAACATTTATCTTGAAAATGTTGATCACCAACAGCTAAAATTTCATCAATTAGTAATATTTCAGCATCAACATTAATGGCAATTGAAAAAGCAAGACGCATATACATACCAGACGAATAAGTCCGAACGGGATTATCAATAAAATCTCCTAATTCAGAAAAAGCAATAATATCATCTAATCGTTTATCAATTTCAGCTTTAGTAAGCCCAAAAATAGAAGCATTAAAATAAATGTTTTCTCGACCAGTAAAATCTTGATGAAAACCAGCACCTAACTCTAATAAAGAAGTTAATTTACCATTAGTAATAACTCGACCTTTAGTAGGATAAATAATCTTAGTCATCAATTTTAAAAGAGTAGATTTACCAGAACCATTAACTCCAACCAAACCAACAGTTTCACCTTTTTTAATTGTTAAATTAATATTTTTTAATGCTGTAAACAATTCAGGTTCACTCTTATGCCAAAATATTAAATGTTCTTTTAAAGTATGAGCTTTATCATAATATATCTTAAAACTTTTAGTAACATTTTGAACTTCAATAGCATTAACTATAGCCTTTTTCATTTAGCACCTCAATTCATTTATAGTATAGCATTTATAACTTAAAATATCAAACCAACAAAAAAGATGACGGAGTTTAAATTTATCGGAAAACATAAAAAAGAAAGAACTCATGGTATAATAATACCTATATAAAAGATAAAAAGGAGTTCTTTCTATGAATATACTACCACAAATTTTAGATATTTGTTCAAAAAATTTAATTATTTCAAATATAACTTGTAATTTTCAAAAAGAATTATATTCTCTTTTTGAAAAATTTATATATCATCCTTCAAACTTTATACCTAGTATTATTATATCTTTACAAAAGATTATGAATGATGTTATTTTACAATTTCTTTCTTCAACATTTAAAGCTATTGATGATTATTTTAAAAATTCTAAAGAAAGAAAAAAGAATTTTTATATTAGTAAATCTAATGTTGCAAGAACTTTAATTACTATTTTTGGTGAACTTACTTTTTCAAGGACTTTATATAAAAATAAATTTACTGGTGAATACTATTTTTATCTTGATGATATTCTTCAATTAGAACCTTATAAAAATTATGATCCTGTTGTTCAAGCACTTATGATTCGTGATGCATCATTAACTAATCCTAATCATTCATCTTATCATTCTTCTTTGAATTCTTTTAATTTAGAAAAACTTTATTCTAATACTTTAGTTCCTATTCCTAAATCTACTTTATATTATTACAAGAAAAATGTTAAAATTCTTGAAATTGATTATAATGAAATTCCTACTGATAATCATACTTTATATGTTATGGTTGATGAAAAATGGATTCATGAACAAGATAAATCTCGACCGAATAAAAAGAAATGGATTATGTCTAAATGTTTTGTAACCTTTACTGGAATATCTAGAAAAGGAAAAAGATGTCGTTTAATTGGTAGACATATTTTTATTACTTCTTCCAATAATCCTTGGAAAGAGTTTATGAATGAAATTCCTAATATTTATAATTTTGAAAATCTAAATACAATTAATTTATTAAGTGATGCTGGTTCTTGGATTTTATCTGGTTCTTCAGAATTAAAACTATATACTAATAATAAGATTAATATTAATACCTGTGAATTTCATGTAAAGCAAAAAATTAATCGTTCTACTTCTGATAAAGATTTAAGAATTAAAATTGCTGATATTATTTATGAATATGAAGATAAAAAGAAATTCATAAAAGAAATGGATAAACTTATTGAAAGTAAAACAAGCGATTCAAGAAAGCAAAAGGTTACTGAATATAAAAATTATATTTTAAAGCATTGGAAAGGTATCATAAATATGAAATATTCTTTATGTAAATCTTCTATGGAATCTCATATTCAACATTGTATTGCATCTATTTTCTCTTCTGTTCCTAAAGCTTATTCTAAAAAAAATATAGAAAATTACTTAAAATTACAAGAAATGATTTTAAATGATGTAAATATTTTTCGTTATTATTTAGATACTTATAATTCAAGTGATATATCTAAATATACTAATGAAAAAGATGTAGACTTTTCTCTATTTGACAAACCTACATCTTCTATAATTTCTAATCCTTCTACTGCTAATCCAATTTCTTTTACCCTTCATTCTATCGCTCATCCATCTTTTTAATCCATTTTATCTTTTTCCGATAAATTTAAACTCCGTCAAAAAGATAAAAACATTAACAAAACATTTTGGTTCTTAAACATTAAGGGGTGATGAAAATAATTTGTCACTTCTTTTTAACTTTTTAAACATTAAATTATACTTTCACGAAAAAAGATGATACTTAATTTTTAAGTTATCACCCCTTAAAGTGCAAGCACCAACATTTTTATCAAATCAATATTTTAACCGACTCTAAGCTTGAAAGGATTATCAAAACTTCCATCCCCGTCATAGATTGTCACAGAGGGTAATAGATATGCAACTGGCTGAACAATATATACACTAGAAGTACGACTCATTCCTCTACCATAATTTGAAAAATTATATGCAAAACTTGACATTGAAGAGTATGGCAATAATAACCATTGATACTTTTTTGGAACATAAATATCTTTATTTAGCCAATTATTCTCATCACAACCAGTAACATATCCTAATTCATTTTCTAAACAACTTTTTCTACCTTCTCCACCTACAGCATATCCAAAATCACTTGCATACATTAGTCCTATTCCTTTATGATAAGACAAGTCATTTTCCTTTGTCCATTCAGCTGGATATGTATTATCATTTCCTGTACTTGTTCCACGCTCTTTTTCATAAAACATTTCTGCATTTATATCAAAATGATTACTACTATAGCCTCCGATGTTCCATATCACTTCATTATCAATCATCTCTCTTGCTTCTTCATCTAACCCTTTTGGTAAATTTCCACTTCCACTAAAATTGCAGGCACTTTGACTTGCTGTACTCTCATAACGTCCTGTATAGCATTCTCCACTTCCACTATTATAATATATTCCATTTAACATATCTTTTAACTTACTTGTTGTCCAATTATTGGTTTCATTATCATCTCTATCCCAAGCATATTCTCCAAAATCTGTTTGGTTTTCTACTCCATTTGTTCTGATTATTTTTATTCTTTGTTCTACTCCACTTTCCGTCTTAACATTTACTAATCCTATTATTCGCCATTTCTCGTTGTTAAATTCTACATAATTATCTGGTTCTACTCCTGCATATCGATATTCTGTTTTATTCCAACTACTATCTAATTCACTTAAATTATTATGTTCTACAGCATATAAGCCATCCTCATTATTTTGAGCTAAAGGTATATCTTTATCTAAACGAATTTCTTTTCTCTCAGCAAAATATAAGGTACATCTTGTCTTAGTTGTTGTTAAATTTTTTACTAATGGTGCCCACTTTTCTTCATTCCATTCAACACTCGCTCCATTATCGCATTCAGCTTTTTCAAATACTAAATTATCAGGATTTCCCTTCTGAGGCATTTCTGTTAATTTTTCTTCTCCATTATAAAAGCCAAACAAAACATCACTATCTCCATAATAATTTACTTTTCCACTCATCATAGGAAAACTAACTTCACTACTAAACTTAGCAAATGTTTTATATAAAAGTAATGATACTCCTACTATAGTTATTATTCCTAAACTTATCAGTATCATTTTTCTTCTTGTTACTTTCCTATCTTTAAAACTTTCTAATTTCATTGCTATACCTTCTTTACTTTAAGTAAAGTATAACATATTACCCCCCCCCCTATGT
>CANQZH010000036.1 GCA_947628245.1 uncultured Bacilli bacterium
ATAGAATTAGAGAACCATACTATATAAATAACAAGATAGCAACCATTACTAAAAATGATAATGATGCAATATTAAAAAAATAAAGAAGTATTATATTTAACAAAAGATAAAATAAACAAAAAAAACTATTAGAAATAAAAATATTATTTATAAATCTAAAGAAAATCGTGAAAAAATGTTTACTTAACCAATTAAAATGATATAATGAAAGTACTTTAGATTGTTGCAGGTGTATTTATACACTTGGTAGAAGTTTTTCAAAAGGAAGAATTTATTTCTTCTTTTTGCTTTATATAAAAATTTAATAAATTCAAAAGTGATATATAAGATAAATGTCTTCTAGAAAAAATGCCACAATTTTATATAAATCAATTTGTTTTTTTGATATCCAATATAGCAATAAAATTAAGTTATTAAGAATTTTTAGAAAGATGTATCTATCAAAATTCCAGACAGTGTTTGGAAAATTGAGTTTATATCATTTATTAAGTAATATTGATGAATGAAACTTTTAAGAAGTGAGCATATAAAAGCTAAAATTGTCAATCATTTGAAAAAATTTTACTTTATATGATATAGTTTAATCTTTCTTTAGCATTCTAGCTTTTTTATCATTTGAAATATTAGCAAGTAATTGTTGAATGTTTTCAGTTGTAATATTTTTCTTTTCTAAATACATATTTTCGATGTTATTCATAAATTCTAATAAGTAGCTGCTATTTTTTAAAACATATGATAACTCATTTTTTATATCAAAAAAACAAATATTAGAATGTTTATTCATATCAATATTTCCAATACAATATTCTTCATCAGGATAACAACCTATAGAAGTAATTATAGCTTTAAAAATAAGTTTTCTACTATTATAATTGATAGTTAATATTTGGTAACCAATTAATTCACTCCATTGGGAATTTCTTGACCACTCTTGTTCTTTTTCAAGATTTGCCTTCATATTTTCTTCATAGTGATTAATAATATAGACTAAAGAATTTAAAATTAATTCTCTATCTATCATACAATTTTTTTCAAATTCTCTTCTTTTTTGTTTTTGAATTTTTTCTTTTATTTTTTCTTCAATTTCTTTTTTCCTTTGTTGTTGTAAATCAATTGATATTTCTAAAAATTCTTGTAAAATTAATTCTAACTCTTTATCATTAATTTCTTCTAATAATTTGTTTGATCTTTTTTGATATAAATAATCTATAAAAGATTGAATATATTTAGGATTATTTGAAAAATTGTTAGAATAAAAGTTAGATGATGGTAAATAACATTTATCTTTAGAATCAAATAATGTTTTTTCTTTTTTAATTTTATAAAGAGGATACACATCCATATCATAAATATTATAATTTATTGGTTCTATACAATAATCACAGTCCATAAGAAAATTACTTTTGACACAGTGATATTTTTTCCTTTCAAATATAGTCATAAGTTTTGCTATAATATTTCCTATGTCTAGTAAATTATACGTAGAATATTTTATTATTTTATTTTTTAATTTAATTTCTTCTTGCTGTAATTTCTTTAAATTTTTTACATCTTGAAGTTCTTCAATTTTTTTCTTTAATTTTGCTATTTCATTATTTAATTTATTTAATGTTTCTAAATCATTTGGCATAATATCAACTCCTTATTTGAAGTATATCTTAAAATATGATATAAATATAATATATATTTCTTATATTAAATATAAGTGAGGATGATATTATGGATATAAGTTTAGATCTTTACCGTATATTTTATATTGTTGCAAAAGAAGGAAGTATATCGAAAGCCGCAAATGTTTTGTTTATATCTCAACCAGCAATTACATTTCAAATAAAAAAATTAGAAGAGAAGTTAGGTGTAAGTTTATTTACGAGAACAAAGTGGGGAATGATATTAACTGATGAAGGTAAAGTATTATTTGAATATGTTAGTAAAGGAATAGAAAATATTAGTAATGGAGAAAATGCTTTATCTAATCTAAAAAATTTAGATAGCGGAACTATTAGAATAGGTGTTTCAACAACAATATGTAGATATGTTTTAATGCCTTATTTAAAAAAATTTCACGAAAAATATCCAAATATAGATATTCAAATAAATAATAATATTTCAAATAATTTAATAAAAGAATTAAGAAATGGTAATTTAGATATTTTAATATTATTTTATCCATCTATTGAAAATAAAGATTTAATGATTATGCCAATTAAAAATGTTCAAGATATATTTGTGGGAAACAAAAAGTACTATGATTTAATAAAAAATAATAATAATTTAAATGATTTAAAATCATACCCTTTAATTTTTCCGAATTCTACATCTAATAGTAGAACGTATCTTAATAAATATTTAAAAGAAAATAATGTTAATTTAAAACCTAAATTAGAAGTTGTTAGCTATAGTTTAATTGTTGATTTAGTAAAAACAGGATTTGGTATTGGTTTTGTTACGAAAGAATTTATAAAAGAAGAATTGGATAATAAGTCATTATATGAAATAAAAATAAATCCAAGTATTCCTAAAAGAACTATTGTAATTGCGACAAAGAATAAAAAAGAACCAAATTATAGTGTTAAAAAATTAATAGAAATGATAAATAACAATGATTATGATTTTTAAAACTTTAAAATAATTTAGAAAATATTATAGATTGTAATTTTTTTACTATGTAGTACAATAATATACAATTTAGTTGCAAGCTTAAATATGTAAAGGAAATTATTTTTAATGTTTTGATGTACTAAAATTTATTATTATAGAAATAAGGGTAATTTAATGATAGATTCAATATTTAAAAAAATTTTTATGATTAATCATACACACATATTTGATTTAGGAACACTTTGGGATGAATTTCAATTGCCAAGATTAATTGTTAAAAAATTTGATATCAATAAACTTAATAAATTTAATTTTAATAATAATATTGAATCAATTAAAATAGATGAAGAATTTAATAATGAATTGAATAAATTTGTAAAAATATTAATAAATAATTTATTAAAAATATTCCTAATGATTGGAATGCTTCAGATAAAGAAAAAAATTTGTTAGTTGATTATATTTATAATAGGTTTAATAGAGTTGATGAAATTTTAGATTTATTAAATATTAAAGGTGGTGATAATAGTGAAATCTAGAGTTAAATATGCAATTTTAAAATATGTTCCAAATTTAGAAAGAAATGAAAGAATTAATATAGGAGTTACACTTCATTATCCTGAAAAAAAGCAACTTGAGATGACTACTATTAATAATTGGAAAAGAGTAAAAAGTTTTGATGATGAAGCTGATATTCAATTTTTAAAAAAATATGTTGATGATTTAAAAGAACAATTTAATGTAAATTTAGTTAATGATTTTGATGGTTTTAGTTTGGATAATCCTTTGCTTCTTGATGAATTAACAAAATATTTTGTTAATAAATTTATATTTGAAATACATGAAATTGATACTAATGAAACATTTGGCGACTTATTAAAAAATTTAAAAAATATTTATTTGTATTATGAAGTTGGTAAAGATAAACGTATAACTGAAAATGAAAGTAAAGCTTATATAGAACAACATTTGTTAGAAAATAATATTTCTTATGAAAAACGAGGATCTAAAAATAGTATACAAGAACAATATGGTAATAATATTAATTTTGATTATAAAATTGATAATAATTATTACAAATTAATATTTTTGACTGAAGATAATTATACAGCTTATGTAGGAATATTAAAAATGTGGCTTGCTAACGCAATAATGTTACAAAAGGAAAATAAACATTTGATTTTTGTAATTGATGATTTATTAAAAAATGATAGAACTGAATCTTATAAGAAAATGTTATCTGATTATGGCGATGTAATTACTGTACAAGATTTTATTAATATAAAAAATGCTTGAGTCTAACTAATCTAAATTTGATTAGTTTTTTTGTTGATTTAAGTGTTTAAAATGTTATACTAATCATTAGGAGGGTAAGTTGGATGGAATTTAGTAAAAATTTAACTATTGAAGATGTAAAGTTAAAATATAGTTTAGATGATGGTGTTGCTTTAAGACTTGAAATGATAAAATCTATTTTAAATATGAATTATGATGAGTTAATATTATTCTTAAAAAATATTATGAATTATGATGAAATGCAAATATGGTTAATGAGAAAACAAATGGAAGGTATAGAATTAACTTTAAATGATGAATTAAAAAAATTTTTTACCTTAAAAACTAATAATGATATTTTAAGATTATATGATGTTGAACAAAATTATGATCAAAATAATATTAATGAACTTAAACTATTATTAAAAAGTTAAGTACATATATTTTTCTTTAATTACCAAAATAATATTGAGGTAATGTTATGGATAATTTAAGAAAATATAATACTAAAAGAAATTTTAATAAAACTAAAGAACCTATTGGGAAAAGAAATGTTAAACATCATAAATTAAGATTTGTAGTACAACATCATTTAGCAAGTCACGATCATTATGATTTACGTTTAGAAAGTAATGGTGTTTTAAAAAGTTGGGCTGTTCCTAAAGGACCAAGTTATAAAATTGGTGATAAAAGATTAGCCGTTATGGTAGAAGATCATCCATATTCTTATCGCAATTTTGAAGGAATAATTCCTAAGGGAGAATATGGTGGAGGAACAGTAATGATATTTGATGAAGGATATTATGAATGTTTAAATTCTTCTATAAAAGGTAAAATGATTAAGTTTAGATTATTTGGAAGTCGTTTAAAGGGTTTATGGACTTTAGTTAAAATAAAAGATAATAATTGGCTATTATTAAAAGAAAATGATGAATATGCTAATTATTTAGATATTTCTAAAATTGATAAAAGTATTAGAAGTGGAAGAACAATGAAAGAAATATTTAAAAATGCAACTTTTATTAAAGAAGATAATCAAACTTATGTTGAAACTATTTTAATAACTAATCCACAAAAAGTAATTTTTACTAATCCTAAAGTTACTAAATTAGATTTAGTTTTATATTATCAAAAAGTTGCTAAAAGAATGTTACCATTTTTGGATAAAAGACTTATTAGTACAATTAGATGTCCTAATGGTAAGAAATTTTTTAAAAAACATTTAGAAACTAAAAGTGATGGAATTAAAAGATATAAGAAAGAAGATTATTATTATATTGAAACAATAAGTGGATTAATAAGTGAAGTTCAAATGAATAGTTATGAATTTCATCTTTGGGGTAGTCGTCTTCCGAGTAATAAACCTGATATGATGGTTTTTGATTTAGATCCTGATGAAACTGTTAGTTTAAAAGATTTAAGAACTGGGGTAAAAGATTTAAAAAATATTTTAGATAGTTTTGGGTTAAAATCTTTTTTAAAAACTAGTGGAGGTAAAGGTTATCACGTTGTCGTGCCTATTCAGTCTATTAAGTCTTGGGATGAATTTCGCTTAACAGCTAAAAATATTGTTAAATTAATGGAAATGAAGTGGCCTAGTAAATATGTAAGTAATATGAGTAAGAAAAAAAGACATCATAAAATATTTATTGATTGGGTAAGAAATAATTATGGTTCTACTAGTGTTGCCCCTTATTCAGTTAGATTAAGAGCTAAACCAACTGTTTCAATGCCTATTAAATGGAGTGAATTAGATTATATAAAGCCTGATGAAATAACAATTAAAGAAGCTTTAAAAAGATTAAATAATAAAGATCCTTGGGAAGGCTTTTTTGAAGTAAAACAATAATTTACTTCTTTTTATTTTATGGTATAATAAAAAACATTTAGGTGATGTTATGAATTATGATGAATTTAGTAAACTTATTCCTGATGAAACAAAAGAATTTATTGTTAATGCTTTACCATATTTAAGATATTATTCTAATGAAAATAAAGTTTTATCAGTTAAATCAGTTGAATATGAAAAATGGGAAGCAAAATCATATTATTCTAAAATGTTTTTTCTTCTTATATTTGTTTTAAATGATATTAATGAATATGCGGGATTATTAAGTAAGTATGGTTTTTCACCTAATAACTTTTCTATATATACTAATATTGTTAATAAAATAGATTGTAATGAAGAATTTAAATATATTACAAGTTTTATACCTGATTATAAAGATAAAGTATCATATTCTTTACTTACTCCTTTAGATATTGTTTTAAAATCTTTAGATTTTTATATTGAACAAAATCATAATAAAGTTTTTGAAGAAGTTTTTACAAGATGTGATGATATTTATCAATTTCGTAAAGATTTAAGAGATTATAATAGTAAATATAAAACTATTCAAAAACAAAATTTAGAAAAAAAATTATTTAAAGATTTATCTTTTTCAGTAGTTTCTTATTTAGAAACTGCTAGTAAAATTAGAAATTTTTTATTAAAGAAAAATATAGAAAATATCACATCACTTTCTTTATTTTGGGCAACTTTTTATTATCAAGATGTTCCTCTTTTAAATGGTATAAGTGAAAGTCAAGCTTTATTATCTATTTTTGAAGATAATTCTATTAATAAAGATACTTTAGATATTTGGCTTGATGAAACTAAATTAGATAAAAATATATTATTTATTAAAGAATATTATTTTAAATATATTGAAGATTTAATAAATGAAGGTTTAAAAAAAGAAGATATTATGGTATCAGATATTTTGAATAAAGCTTTGGATAGTCATTATACAAATGAATATGAAGTAGATAAAATATTAGCTAAATTAAATGTTAATTCTAAGATATTTAATAATTTAAAAGATTTAGTTAAAGATCGTTTAAAGTTATTAGATGAAAGAGCTAATACTATAAAGATTAAAAATTTTTATGATGGAATAGATAAAGATACTAAAGATTTTCTTGAATTTAGTTGTAAAGCTTATCAATTTATTATTAATAATTGGGAAAATAAAAAAGATATTTTAAATACTTTAGATGATGTTGATATTTTATCTTTGTTTATAACTAATTGTTATTTTGAATGTGATATTTATAAGTTCTTTTTAGAATATAATATAGATATAAATAAAATTTTAAATTATTTAGATTTAGAACTTACAAAAGAAAATATTGATAGTCAAGTTTTAGATAAAAAAATATTAGTTGAACGGTTTACTAAGTTTGGCTATTGTAATAATAAAGCTTTAAAAGTAAAAGATATTATTAATAATTTAAGTAATAATGATTTTAATAAGAGTATGATTATTGAAAATATTTTTGAAGCTTTAACTAATTGTGATTTAAAGAAAAATTTTACTAGTCAATTAAAAGAAACTTTAAAATTAAAAGAAGAAAAAAGAAAACAACAATTAGAAGAAAAATTATTTCATAATATGGATGTAGATGTTATAAAATTTTTAGAAAAAACATTTGGTATTTATAATTTTTTAAATAGTAATATTGTAGGTATTAATGATAATGATTTATTTGGGATGTCTTTAATTATAAGTGCTTTAAATGATCATTATTATTTAGAAAAATTTATGAAAGAAATGGGTTTTAATAATGATAAAATTTTAGATTTTTTATCATTAAAATATATTGATTATGATGCTAATATTGAAATATTACCAAAATTTGAAAATTTTATTTTAGTAAAGGATAATAAAGAAGAGTTAACTATTAATGATATTTTAAAAAGTGCTTTTAATAAAGATTTAGTTGGAAGTGTATATTATGCTAAATTTTTAAAGGCTTTTGGTCATACTTTTAATGATTTTAATGATTTTGATATAAAATATCAAAATTGTTTAGAAAAGTTTAAGAAAAATAAAATGATTGGAGATATGGAAAATAAAATAGAACATTTTGATGATGAGATTAAAGACTTTATAAAAACAACTTTAAAAATTCATCATAAGTTAATTAATAGTTCATATAATGAGTTTTTTATTACTGATGAAGATGATATGATTAAATCTTCGATTATTCTAGCTTTAGGTTATTTAAATATTAAAGAGTTTGAATTTATTAAAAATTATGGTGATTTAAATTATCTTTTAAAAGAATTACAATTAAATGAAGACTTTTTTACTAATTTAGATGATGAAGTAGATTATAGTTTAGCTTTAGGCTATTCTAAATATTTTATTAAAGAAGATTTTAAGATTCACGATATAGTACTTTTAGTATTAGAAGAAGAAAATTTATTAAAAGAATTAATGTCTAGTGATAATTATGAAAAATTAAAAAAAGAAATAATTATGGGTAAACCTTATGAATTAACTTTAACTTTTGATGAAAGACTTAAATTATTAGATAATATTAAAGTTGATAACATAGATTTAAAAGATTATAGTTCTATTATTGCTTTTGGGGATGTTTTAGCTAATCATTCTAAATATTTAAGTATGATGTTTTCTCAAATTTTATTAAATGATACTCACGATTTAAGTGTAGCAAAAATTAATGAGATGATTAATAATTTAAGTTTTAAAAAAGAAGAAAATGAAAAGAAAAGTTTTTTTAAAAGATTTTTAGCAATTGATGTAGAAGAAAAAAAGTTAGTAATTAATGAAGAATCAGTTAAAGAATTGATTAAAAATATAGAAGAAACTTTAAAGAATTTAAAAGAGGAATATCGACAATATAAAGAATTGTTGATGTATACTAAGATATATGAAAGAAAAAATCAACAATTTTATGATAAAGCTTTAGAAATAACGGATTCTAAAGAAGAAATAAATGATGAAGATTATAACATAATTACTAATTTAGATTATTTAAAAGAAAAAGCTTCAAGATTTAAAACAACTGATTTATTAATAAAACAAAATTTATTAAGTATAGTTGGAGCAATTAAAACCCATAATGTTACAATTAATGCTTTAGAGTTAGCTAGAGATGTTTTAATTCCTTTAGTTATTTTACAGTTATCAATTACTAAAGGAAAAGAAAATGAAAAAATGGGTATTGAATTATCTCAAGATGTTTTTTCTTTATTTCAAACTTTATTAAATAATAATGCAATTGGTACTAAAGAAAATATGGAACGTTTAAGAAATTCTTC
>CANQZH010000037.1 GCA_947628245.1 uncultured Bacilli bacterium
TTGTTAATTTTTCATTTACTACCATATTAACACCCGCTTTGGGTATTATATTACCATATTTTGGCAATTTTTAAAGAGAAAGTTGTTAAATAGTTTGTTTTATTTTAATTGGACAAGAAAAAGTCATTTTCAATTATTTAATACATACCATCCATTTTTGATTTTTTATTACTAAAAAGGATGCATTACTGCATCTAATTTCTCATGTTTTCTATTAATATGCCAATATTTGAACCAACTTTATCTTTAAGTTTTTTTACATCTTCACAATAATTTTTCTCTCGTTTTATAGCATCATCAATCCTGTTAACAAATAAATCAAAATTTAAGTTAGATTTATCATATCCTATTATTTCAGAAAGCATTTTATCTGAATATTTTCTTGATTTCTTGTTTGAATTAACTCGCTTATTTTCTAACAACTTATCAAAATCTAAATTATCAAACTCTTCAAAATGCATTAGCAACCATACTTCAAAGCATGGATTATTTACATATAATTTAATATTGTTTTCGCTACATTTATTGACTAAATTATCATATTGATCTGATTTAAAGTTGCCTTTATCTCTATCAACAATTAAATTAATAACATCAATTTCCGAATTATAATCTAGAATAATTCTTTGAATTTCTAAATAATCAATAATCTCAGATGCTATATTTTGAAAAACATCATCTTTATAAATATCCATAATTATATTATCAATCTCACATAATTCTATTAAATCATTTGCATAATTTTCAATATAATTTTTTGCTATATTTATTAATTCTTCTTTATTGGATATATCTTCATTTTTTATATAATCAACTATGTCTTTATATATATTTTCTTTGCCTATAACATTTTCTGTACTTTGAGATTTAATATCATTTGCCATTTTTAACACATATTTAGGATGACTTTTAGATGAATCATCTAAACTTCTAAGAACACTAATTAAAGATAGTGACTGTTTTATTGCTAATTTTTCTCTATTAACTATAATACCATTAAAATACATTGGTTCAGTTACTTCGCCTTCATATATTAAAAAATACTTAGGCATTTCCTTCATTATTTCATTTGGCCTTTCAGCAAATTTACAACTTGTTTGTACTCTCATTGTCTACTCCAGGAAAATCTATAAAAATAGGAACAGCGCCATATCTTCCATCTAAATACGCTTTATCTATTTTTCTATCAAATCTAGCATCATCTTTAAATTGTTCTAATGAATATAGTTTTGTTGATCCATCTTTTTTCTTTTCAGAAAACCACACTTCATCTCTTCTTAAAACATTATAACTTAATAATCTAGATTCGTGTGTCGTAATTATTAATTGAATATTTCTATTTTTTAATAGTTTTAAAAAGCAATTTACAAATCTAACTGTGAGAGATGGATGCAAACTTCTGTCTATCTCATCAATAATAAAAACTTTGTTATCGGATAATAATATATCAATTAATTCTAAAATTCTGAGTGTTCCATCAGATTCTTCATAAGTATCAAAATATGTATTAGAATTATTATGTACTAATTTTATAACTTTTACATCAAGGTTTTCATCTTTATTATTGCCACTTATTGTATATATACAGTTTTCAATTCTTAAAGTTATATCAAATTTAGACACGTTATTCCTTAATTCATATATGTCTGATGTAAGTTTATTATATTCTTGTGAAGAAAGCCTATCTTTAATCTCTGACATATTAGATTCACATTCTAATAAATCATCAATATCTAGCCCAAGCATTTTTAATAAAGGTTTAATATCATTTTTATATTGTGAAAAATAATTAAATTTAATTTCTCTATTTTGATTAGGTAATACTAATTGTAAATCATTTATAAAAAAGTCAAAAACATTTTCAAAATCAATAAAAGAAGAAGTTTTTATATCATTCATTTGTATTCTTCTTGTCATCTCCGTAAGAAAAAAGATTTTATTATTATTTAATATATCACTTTTACAAACATCGAATCGGTTTGCATCGGTTTTATCTTTTATTTTTAAATCTGTATTAATAGTTTTTTTTATGGCATCTCTTTCAAATATCACAAATTGATTATTTTTTGTCATATCGATAAGCCACTCTGAAACTATTTCTTTCTTATTAATATTCACTTCAAACCCATATGAATATAATTTATTATTTTTTTCAATTTCATACTCAAAATAAGAAGGTATTTCTTTATTTTTTTCATGTATCCTAAAATATTGATTTGAAAATAAACCTTGAATATTATTAAGTAGCAGTTTTTTCCCTAAATCAATAGCCAAAACTAGGTTTGATTTACCGGATGCGTTAGCACCATATATTGAACTAAATTTTAATATTTTTAAATTATTAATATTTGATATATGATCTAAGAAATTTCTTGTTTTACCAGCAATCATTGAAAAATGTTGCAGGTCATTAAATGACCTAAAATTTTTAACTTTAAAGCCAATTAGCATTATAAATCCTCCTTTATTCTAATATTATTATATTATATTTTTTCACATTTGTGAATGATATTATACATTTTTTTGATAAAAAATCAATACTTTTTACGATTTTTTCACATTAATTTATATTTTTAATATATTATAAATCGATTTTTTACTATCAAATTATCTTAAACTATTCACTTATTAAAATAGTTATTTCTTATATTTTGAGTTTTCATCAATAGCAGTTTCTTTATTTTTTAATTGTTCTATATTGTAATAAAACTTAGTGCAGTCCAAGTTTTTCCACAATACTTAAGTTCCTCAATTCTAATTGCACCAAATATTTGTGCTAATTCATCAATTTCATTATCTACCAATCTTTTTGTATGATTTTTTTGTTAAAAACATAGAAATTCCTCCTGAAATTAATATACATATTTTATTATATTAATCAATTTAATTGTGCATTTAGCACACTTTTTATTGTGCATTTAGCACACTTTTTATTGTGCATTTAGCACACTTTTTGGTGCATTTAGCACGTTTTTACTAGACTATTTATTAACAATTTCATCTATTAATATTGGTGTAAAATTTAATACATCACAACTAACATTTAAATGTTTTTCTTTACTATATAAATTATTATCATAAATATCTTCAAGTTTTCTTTCATGAATATGACCGTGAATATTTAGATAATTATTTTTTATCATTGTATCAGGTAAAGGACGATGAGATAAAATCACTTTATATTCATCTATACTAATCGGAGCATTTTTTAATATTTTAATACCACATTCTTCATAAGCTTTAGTGGTTAATCGATCGTGATTACCTTTTATTAAATAAATTTTACCATTCAATTTGGATACAATATTTATTAAATCGGATTTTTGACCTAAGAAAAAATCTCCTAAGTGATAAACAATGTCATTCTTGTTAACAAGCTTATTCCAGTTATCAATAATTTTTTCATTCATCTCATCAATACTTTTAAATGGTCTATTACAATATTTAATAATATTTTTATGATTAAAATGGGTATCAGATATAAAATATATTTTCACTTCTATCACTTACTTTCTTTTGAAAAATATTAAATAATTATAATTCTTTTGGACAATTAGGTTTGTATTTTACATCATTAAATCCATAAACTTTTTTACATTTATTACATATTATTGCTATTTCATCTAATCCATAAATATATTCGCCATTACCTTTTTGCATAATTATATCAGTAGATTTACATTTAGGACAATGAACTTTACCATTTTTATGAACCTCTTCTTGTTTGCAATAATCTCTTAATATTTCATAACCATCTTGATTATATTTAGGAATAAATTCGTCTTCATTAAATACTTTTATTCTGCTAAACATAAACTCTAGTTTATCAATTTTCTTTTCAGTATGATAATGTCCACAATACCATTTATCATAACTAATATTTTCTTCAATTTTGTCTAAAAAATATTCCATTGATTTATCTATTTTAGATTGATCTAAACCTTGGATAAATACTTCTTTTGGTTCATATTTATATGGACAAGTATGCGTAAGAACTATATCAAAATGTTGATTTTTTACTTTAGCTAGAATAGCATTCATTTCTTTAGGAGATAATTGTTCATCTTTAAACCATTTATTTCCATATAATAATCTAATTTCTTTATCAACTGAATAAGCTCCACCAATTACAAGAACTTTTTTACCATCAATATTATATATTTCGCCATCTTTGGCAAAGATTAAATTAGGATATTCTTCTTCAATAAATACTTTTCCACCAAACATTTCTACTTCTTTATAAGTTTTAATATTTTCTGGTCTTTCTTCGTGATTACCTCTTATACAAAATAATTTTATTTTAAAACTTTTTAAGTACTTTTTATACCTCATATCTTCTTCATTAAGGTAATAATTTATTCCCGCATCTCCTAATACAATTAACATATCATTTTCATTTTCTTCTAAATTATAAAGTCGTGAAAAGTCTCTATGTGTATCACCAGTTATATATATCATTTTTCCACCTTCTTTAACATAGGAATATTATAATACATAAATATTATTTTTTCTATTTATAGCAATGTTGCACAAACACGATCTTTATTTTTTGGGATTAATTTTTATTATTGACTATTTAAATTTATTTGTTAAATGATTTATAACAAGTAATTATTATTTATATTTATTTTTGAAAATAAGTTTGATATAATTTGTTTGAAAGACATAATATTTTTATATTTTGTTTTGGTCTGTTGAATTAATTCATCGGATCAAACCCGTGTTGGCACCAAGTGCCGCTTAAAATGGCAATCATTATGATTGCTTTTTAATTTTAAAATATTCATACCTAAATTTTTTTTATAATTAATTATCTTTTAAAATGATACATATCTTTTAATTCTTCTAATATTTCATATACTACTGGACAAACTTTACTATTGTTAACGGTGCTAACAAGACTAAATAATCTTTCTTCTTTGTTAGTATATGGATATTCTTGACAAGATTTAGGTAAACAGTTAGCAATTTTGCATATTTTATCATCGAGAAAAGGACAAGGTTTTGCAATATATTCACCATATTCTTCTTGCAGATAATTCTCTTTTAAACTTTCAATATCATAATTATAAGTTTCACAAATTTTTTTTAATTCTTCTTCACTCATTGAAATACCAATTTTTTCACAGCAATTTCGGCATTTACTACAATCATAAATTTTAAAATATTTGTTATGTAACTTTTTAAAATCTTTGTCTAACTGTGTCTCATCCGCGTGCATTTTTAAAAAATTACGAAATCTATAATTTTCATCAATCTTTTTATCTAAAGTTTGTAAATCAACCATAAAATACCACCACTTTTCTATATTCTAACATATTTATAACAATATAAAAAGAGGTTTTTAAGCCTCTTTTATTTAACTAAAATTTCACTTATAAGATCAGTAATTTCAGTTGGATTTTCAATTGGTAATCCTTCAATTAATCTAGCTTCAGCATATAAAACTTTACTATATTTTTTTAATTGTTCTTGATCATTTTGATATAATTCTTCAAGTTTCTTTACTAATGGATGATGGTAATTAATTTCCAATACTTTCTCAGCATTAACTTCATTGTTAATAGGCATACTATTCATAACTTTTTCCATTTCAACTGAAATATTACCAACAGTTGATAAACAAACAGGATGATTAGTTAAACGACTAGTAAATTTAACTTCTTTAACATCAATTGCTTCTTTCATTAATTGTAATAAATCTTTAGATTTTTCATTTAAATTTTTAAGTTCTTCTTTTTCTTCTTCACTTTCTACTTCAATATTATCAGAACAAACATTTTTAAATTCTTTATCTTGATATTTATTAATTGTCTTTAAGGCAAATTCATCTAAATAATTATCGCATAATAGAATATCTTTTTCTTTAGCCATTAATGTTTCAACTTGAGGTAAAGATTTTATTTGACTAATAGAAGATCCACAAGCATAGTAAATATCTTTTTCATCTTTATTGTTTGCCATATATTCATCTAATGTAACCATTTTATCTTCTTTAGATGAATAAAACATTAATAAATCTTCTAATTTATCTTTATCCATTCCAAAATTATTAGAGATACCAGCTTTAATTTGAAGACCAAAAGATTCCCAAAATTTCAAATAGTCTTCTCGATTATTTTTTTGCATATTTAGTAATTCACTTTTAAGATGTTTTTCAATGTTATTAGCAATAGTTTTTAAAACCCGATTTTGTTGAAGCATTTCTCGAGATATATTTAAAGATAGGTCTGATGAATCAACTACACCTTTAGCAAAGCTAAAATAATCAGGTAATAAATCAGCACATTTTTCCATAATTAATACGCCATTAGAATATAATTGTAAACCTTTTTCATATTCTTTAGAATAATAATCATAACTGGCGTGAGATGGAATGTAGATTAAAGAGTTGAATTCTACTAATCCTTCGGCTTTAATATGTAAATGACTTAAAGGTTTTTCATAATCAAAAAATTTATCAGAATAGAAAGTATTATATTCTTCTTCACTAATTTCATTTTTATTACGACGCCACAAAGGGACTAAGGAATTAATGGTTTCTAATTTAGAATCTTCTTCCATCTTAATTGGATAAGTTATGTAATCAGAATATTTTTTAATTAAGCTTTTAATTTCAAAGTCTTCTAAATAACGGTTATATTCTTCTTCATCTTTAATTGTTAGGATAATATCAGTTCCATAATTTTCTTTAGAGCTCTTTTTGATTTCATAGCCATCAATACCAGAAGATGACCAAGTATAGGCTTCATCACTACCATAGGCTTTAGAGATTACTTCAACTTTAGAGGCAACCATAAAAGCTGAGTAAAAACCAACCCCAAATTGACCAATTATATCAATATTTTCTTTTTTCTTGTTTTCATTTTTAAAATCAAATGAGCCACTTTTAGCAATAGTACCTAAATTTTTTTCAAGTTCTTCTTTAGTCATTCCAATACCATTATCAGAAATAGTTAAGGTACGA
Source organism: uncultured Bacilli bacterium (assembly GCA_947628245.1). GTDB lineage: Bacteria > Bacillota_I > Bacilli_A > RF39 > UBA660 > Ventrenecus. Next base: position 6,968 of record CANQZH010000037.1, read on the forward strand.
TTATCTTTATCAATTGTAACTACGATAGCAAAGTCTTTTTTATTAACTTTCATTTTCTTGTTGGTTAATGATTCGTAATGTAATTTATCAATAGCATCCGATGCATTAGAAATAATTTCTCTTAAAAAGATTTCCTTATTAGTATAAATCGAATTAATCATTAACTCCATTAATCTTTTAGATTCAGCTTTAAATTCTTTCATTTTATCATTCTCCTTTTAGCACTCAATCTAATCAACTGCTAATTAGAATTATAGTCATCCTTTATTAACTTGTCAAGAGGCAAATTTAATAAAAATATCTAATAATAAATGTTGTCTCATTTTTTAAAGATTCAACGGCTATTTTACCATTATCTTTTAAAATGATAGCTTTTGCTAAAGATAGGCCAATTCCCATACTTTCTTTTAAAGATGAATTATGGTGATAAAATCTAGTAAATAGATGTTGTTTTTCTTCTTTACTTAAAGTTTTGCCATAGTTAATTATTTTGATTTCAGTATAAAGATTATTTTCTTCTAATTTAACTAATACTTGATGGTTATTTTGAGAATGTTCTATAGCATTTTTTAAAATGTTAGTAAGAGCTTCTATTTGCCATTGTTTATCACATAAAATTTTATTTTGGCATTTACCGAGAACTTTGATTTTAGTATTTTTTAAATCACATAAGGCTAGAACGTTTTTGATGGATTCGTTGACTAAAAGATGAGGATTATAATTTTTTCTTTGAAAGTTAATCATATTGACTTCTAATTTAGATAGTTTTAAGAGATTGATTATTAAAAATTTCATATTAGTTATTTCTCTTTTGATGTTTCTTAGGTATTCCATTTTTTTTACTTTGGACAAAGATGGCTGGTCAATTAAGTTATCAACCATAATCATTATGGAAGTTAGAGGAGTTTTTAATTGATGAGAAATATCTTCTAAAGATTTTTTTAATTCTAGTTTATCTTTTTTAGAATTTAAAGCATTTTCTTTTAACATAATGGTTGTTTTATAAATTTCATTACGAAGTTTAGATAATTCATCTTCACTCATACTTTCGAGTTTTAAAGTGTAATTTTGGTTATTGAGTTCTTGAAGATAATTGGTTATTTCATCTAATTCTTTGGTTCTTTTTCGAAAATATAATCTAAATAAGGAGATAATGATTAGTAAACTAATAAAGATAAAAGTAAAGTTTAAATAATTAAATTTTTTAGGTAAAGAATTATTTTGGAGAATAATTGATTCTTTAGTTATATCAATACTATATTTTTTGCTAAATTCTTCATTATAGTTAGAAGAATTTAGAATGTTAATAAGTTCATTATCACTGATGTTTGGATATTTTTCTTTGACTTTATTGATGATGGATGCTAAGGCTAAATTATAATTTCGAGTGATTTTTTGAGTTTCTAAAGATATCAAAAAAACAAAAGTTAGACTAAGAAGAAGACTAATAAGTAAGGCAAGAAAATAATATTTTTTTAATTTAAGATTATTCTTCATCTATTCGGTACCCAATTCCTTTCAAAGTTTTGATAATATCACTGTTTAATTTTTTCTTCAAGCGATTAAAATAAACAGTAACGGTATGGTCATCAACATCATTACCGGTTAAATTCCAGATAGTATCTAAAATCATTGTTCTTGATACTACATAATTAAGATTTAAAAATAATAAGTTTAAAATTTGAAGTTCAATAGGCGTTAGATTTATTTGTTGATTATTTTTATAAACAATCATTTTAGCAAAATCATATGTTATGTCTTTGACTTTAACTGTATTTTTACTTAGTTTGAGGATTTTATTTATTCTAGCAATTAGTTCTTTAATGCTAAATGGTTTGGTTAGATAATCATCGGCTCCCATATTAAGGCCGTTTACAATGTCTTCTTCTGAGTCATAAGCAGTTAAAATAATGGTGGGGATATTTTGTTTTTTAATAACGTTTTTAAAAAAGTCAAAGCCGTTACCATCGGGTAAGGA
>CANQZH010000038.1 GCA_947628245.1 uncultured Bacilli bacterium
ATAATAATAATAGTAGGAGTGTCATTATTACTATATAAATCATTTGCGAGTTTTAGTAGTGAAGTAAGTTTTCCAATGATGAGTGGCAAAGTAAATTACTTTGGAAATGCTGATTTAATATTTGCCTTTTATAATGGTGATCAAGAATTAGATGAAATGCCCCAGAAAGGAAACTCTGAAAATTTAGAATTTGATTATGGAACTTGTGATAATGGAGCAACAATAGAATGGAATGAAGAAAAGTGGGCTCCATTAGTAAAAGGACTAAATAAAATTAAAACAAAATGTACATTGTATTTTGCAAAAGGAAAACCAAAAGCTCAATTTCCAGGAAAGGCAATTCCATTAGCAGAAGAAGGACAAGATGGGTTATATGCTGTAGAACATAATAATTTAAGTGAATTAGGTAGTGAATGGAATAAAACAGAATATCGATATGCAGGAGTAGACCCAGATAATTATGTTTTGTTTAATAATGAAAAATGGCGAATAATAGGATTAGTAAATGTGAAGACAGCAACAGGAGTAGAACAAAGAGTAAAAATAATAAGAACAAATGGAATAAGTGGGCAAAAAGACTTTGGAAACTATGCTTGGGATAGAGATTATGATTCATCAAATTCTACCAATAATTGGACAACAAGTAAATTAAAAGATATGTTAAATGGAATATACTATAATAGTAGTAATGGTAAATGTTATACAGGAAGTGATGATAGACCTTCAAGTTCGAATACTTGTGATTTTAGTGGAAGTGGAGATTTACCAAAAGGATTAGCTGAAGAAGCAAGACAAATGATAGATGGTGAAGTAATATGGAATATTGGAGGATGGGATACACAAAGTATAACAGCGGATACAATGTATGAAAAAGAGCGAGGAAGTAAAACAGGAGATACAAGTTATCCAGCGGAATGGACAACAGCAAATGACGAGACATATCATAAAGGAATAGGAATAATGTATCCAAGTGATTATGGATATGCGGTAGGAGGAGAAGTAAGAACAACTTGTTTATCAAATAGATTAAGTGTTTATAATACATATAATTGTTATCCAAGCGATTGGTTAAAAGAAAGTAGTGGATCCCAGTGGTTATTACCGCCGATTCCTTCGTACTCGCTCCGTGCGTTCATTGTCTCTTCGGGCGGGTATGTCTACATCGGCTACAACATCAGCTACGCGCACAGTGTGGCTCCGGTCGGTTATCTATTACCCTCAGTGACAATCTATGACGGGGATGGAAGTTTTGATAATCCATTCCGGCTTCAAAGCGCGAGTTAGGGGTGGTTCGTGGACGGCGGTTGTCGTCCAGAACACTATCTTAATTTATTATTTTAACTTATCTATCGCTTAAATTTGTTTTTTATACTTTTTGCTGTAATAACTGATTCATATTTCTAATTTTTTTAATATAAGTTTAAAATCTTGTTAATTACTAAAAATGTTTTTATTTTAAATTGAACCTTTACAGATAGGTTTTAGTATATATGTTATCTGTTCATTAATAATTAAAAAACTAGTAATTTTTAATTATGAACAGATAACACTACTGAACAGATAATTTTTCCTTAAAAATGGAAGTTAGTTTTTGACTAACTCTTTTTTTTAATTGAAAGATGTAATATAATTAATTTGGAGGAATGATATGAAAATTGCTATTGCATCTGACCATCGTGGTTTAGAATATAAGTTAGAAATTATTGATTATTTAGAAAGTAAAGGATATGAAATTATTGATTGTAGTAAACATAATACTCCTACTGATGATTATCCTGATTTTGCCTTTTTAGTTTGTAATAATGTTGTTTGTGGAAATGCTGATATTGGTATTTTAGTATGTCGTACTGGTATTGGAATGTCTATTTGTGCTAATAAAGTTAAAGGTATTCGTTGTGCTAAAATTAATTCTATTGAAGATGCTATATTATCTCGTAATGATAATGGGGCTAATGTTATGACTTTTAATTATACTGATGGTATTGAAAATATTAAAATGTATATTGATGCTTTTATTGGAGCTGAAGTTTTAAATGATGAAAGACATATTAGACGAGTGAATAAAATTATAGAATATGAAAGAGAAGTTTATAAATGATTAAAATATATTTATATACTATTTGTACGATGGTTAGTGCTTTTGCTTTATCGTCCGTTAATTTTGAAAAATTTATTCGTAAAAATAAAGTAGTAGAAGCTCGTCTATTATATTTTGTTTTAAGTTTTATTAGTGGGTATTTATTAGCAGAGTTTTTAAGTGGTTTTTGGCAGGTGATATAATGAAAAATAAGATATTACTTGCTATTATTTTTCTTTTAGTTATTATTTTAGGTATTGTTATTTTTTATGAAAAAGAACATAATTATTATTTTCCAATGCCTTCGGCAGTTAAGAGTGATGATAATCCGATTATTATTCGTTTATTAGATGAAAGTACGGGTATTATTAGTAATGTTAATTTAGAAGATTATATTATTGGGGTTGTAAGTGCTGAGATGCCTTCTAGTTTTGAAGTTGAAGCTTTAAAAGCTCAAGCAGTTGCGGCTAGGACTTTTGCAATGTATAAGAAAAATACTCGTAATTTTGATTATGATTTAATTATTGGGGTTAAAGATCAAGCTTATAAAACAAATGAACAATTATTAAAGCAATGGAATGTATTATTTTTTAATAATTATTTAAAAATTAGAGATGCAGTTTTAGCTACGAAAAATGAAGTTTTAACGTATAATAATGAAATTATAAATGCTTTTTATTTTTCAATGAGTAATGGTAAGACGGAGAATTCGGAGCTTGTTTTTAGTGAGGCTCTTCCTTATTTAAAAAGTGTTGATTCTAGTTGGGATAATGAATCGTTAGATAATTATTCTTATGAAGTTTCTTTGACGCGTGATGATTTTTGTAATAGTTTAGGTCTAAGTTGTGATGATATTATTATTAGTGATGTAGTTAGAAGTGAATCTAATCGAGTTCTTTCTCTTAAAATTAATGATGTTGAATTTAAAGGTACTTTTGTTCGTTCTAAATTAGGGTTAAGATCTACTGATTTTGAAATTATGGTTTTAGATAATATTTTAATTAAGACTAAAGGTTATGGTCACGGGGTAGGAATGAGTCAATATGGTGCTAATGGGATGGCTAAATCAGGTTCTAATTATCAAGAAATTTTAAGTCATTATTATCAAAATACTGAAATTTCTTTGATTTCTTAGTATAAAAATATTTCTTCTGTTTCAAAATAGATGTAGGAGGAAATATATGAAAAAAAGAAAATTAAGAGGTTTTGTCTTACCTAGTATTTATATTGTGACTATTATTGTTTTAGCAATAGGTATTACTTTATTAACTCGTAATATGTTAGATTCATCGCCTAGGGTTGATAATTATGATTATTCTATTAGTGTCTTTGATGAAGAGGAAGAAGATAATAGTGTAATTGTTAATGAGACAATTCCAAGTATTTTGAAAGCTTCTAAACCTTTTATTGGTGATGACATTGTTGTTATGAAAGATTTTTATGATGATAATGGTAGTGCTGAAAGTCAAGAACAGGCTTTAATATTTTATGAAAATACTTATATGCCTAATACTGGTATTTTATATGCTAGTGATAATGTTTTTGATGTTATTGCCTCAATTGATGGAACTGTTAAAGAAATTAAACAGGATGAAATATTAGGTAATGTTTTAACTTTAGAGGGTAAAGATGTTACTTGTGTATATTATACTTTAGGTGATATTGAAGTTAAAGAAGGCGATGAAGTTAAACAAAATGATGTTCTTGCTAAATCTGGTCAAAGTAAGATTGAAACTACTAAGCAAACTTTATTGTTTGAAGTTTATATGAATGGGGTTTTAACTAATCCAAATACTTTTTATGAAAATGAATTAGATTAGTCCTTTAAGGACTTTTTTTAAAGGATGGGATTTTATGCAACCAAAATATATATTTTATTTTCACGATAATAAATTACAATTTGTGAGAAAGAAGGAAATTAAAACCTATTCTTTTTCTTATGAAGCATTAAAGTATGGAAAGATTATTCATATTGAAAAGTTTATTAAAGAACTTAAAGTTTTTATTAAAAAAGAAAAAATTAATTCTTTATTTTCACCTATTATTAGAGTTATTTGTGGGATTCCTTTTTATAATGTTGATCAAGAATTATTATTGATGGCTTTTAATGCTGTGGGGATAAATAAAGTTGAATTTAAATTAGAAAGTGAATATTATCCTAAAAAGATGAGTGTTTTTCTTAATGTGTTAGATACATATTTGATTAAATCTTTTTATATGAAAAATAGTATTAAAACGTTAGTTTATCCTTTTAATTTATTTAAAGATAAAAAAGAATTACTTAGTATTTGTTGTGGGGATAAAGAATGTTCTTATTTACTTTTTGGAACTAATGATAAGTTAATTGAGTTTGTGGAAATCTTAAAAGAAAATGATTATGGTAATGTTCATTATTACAATAATTATAAGACTTATTTAATAGAAAATGCTATGAAAAATTAATCTGATGATTAGTTTTTTTTTCTTTTTTTCTAACAGTTATTAACTGTACTTTTCGAAAATAAATTATGTTATAATTACTCACAGTAAACGAGGGTGATAAAATAATGATTAAATTTGTAGTAGTAGAAGATGAAAAAAATATTCAAGATATAGTTAAAAAAGTTATTAGAAAAGTATCGATTATAAATGATACGGAAATTGAAGTTAATTACTATACTAAGTATGATAAAAAATTACAAAAAGAAATTAGGGAAGAGTTATATCGAAAAGTATATATTTTAGATATTGAGTTAGAAGGTAGTATTAGTGGAATTGATATTGCTCATAAAATTAGAGAAAAGGATTGGGATAGTGAGATTATTTTTATTACTAGTCACGACAAAATGTTTGAAACGGTTCATCGAAGTATTTTAGATGTTTTTGATTTTATTGAAAAATTTCATAATATGGAACAACGTTTAGAAAAGGATTTAAAGATTATTTATAATCAAAAGTTTGATAAGAAAATGTTGAAGATTTATTCAAGGAATGCTGATTTAGAAATTTATTTTAAAAATATCTTTTATATAACAAGAGATAAAGAAGACCGTAAAATTGTTATTCATACTAAAGAAATTGATTTTAAAGTTGTGAATACTTTAAGTGATATTTTAGAAAAATTAGATAATAGATTTGTAAGGACTCATCGAGGGTGTATAGTAAATAAAGATCACGTAGTTAAGTATTCTTTTAGTGATGGTTATTTTATATTAGATAGTGGGAAAAAAGTTGATTTATTATCTAAGAAATATCGGAAGGAGATAGAGAAATGATTGATTTTAATTTTCCTTATTTTATTGCTACAATCTTTACTCAATTATTAATAATTTATCTTTTTAGTTTATATTCTAGAATTAAAATTGGTGTAAAGTTAAGTTTTATACTTATTATTAGTGTATCATCTATTATTGAAAGTTTTCTTAGTATTCATTTAAAAGCACCGATTAATGCTTTTATATGTATGATTTATTTTATTTGTTTATTTAAATGGTTAACAAGGTTAAAATTAAAAGATATTTTCTTTTATATGTTAATTATTTGGTTATCTTCTATTTTAATTGATATAAGTTTAATGGTGATATTAAATATTATTCAATCAGTGTTTAATTATCATTTTAATGCTTTAATTGTAAAACCAGTATGTACTGTAATATTGTGTATTATTTTGTTTATATTATCTAGATTGAAATGCATTAATAAATTAATTGATAAAGCTTATAATATTATTAGTAAAATATCTTATGGCTATATGTATATTGTTTTAATAATTTTTTTATATTTTATTATAGATGTTATAGGTATAATTAATATTGAAAATAAAATGATTTTTATTATATTAATATCAGTAGTTTTATTTACTTTAACGATTATTAAATTTATTATAAATAAATATGAGATAATTACTTTAAAAGAGACTAATAATCTTTTAATTAATAATAATGAATTTTTTATTAAATTAATAGAAGATTATCGAATTTTAAAACATAATTTAACTAGTCAGTTGTTAGGTATTAAATCAGTTTCAAATAAGAAATCTAAATTATTAATTGATGATTTAATTAGGGGGTATAATGCAACTTTTTTATCTACTCAAAATATTAAAGATGTGCCTGCTGGGTTAAATGGGATTGTTTATGAAAAACTTTATAATTTTAATCAAAAAGATTTAAAGGTTTTTGTTGAAAATAAGATTAAAAGTAAGATTTTTGATTCAATATCACCTAGAAGTTATAATTTATTAAGTGAGGCTTTAGGTGTAACTTTAGATAATGCTATAGAAGCTGCAAATAATAGTGAAGATAAAGTTGTATATTTAATTTTTTCAGAAGATGAAGATAAAATTTTTATTGAAATAATGAATACTTTTACAGGAGTAATTGATTTAGATAAGATTGGAACAATTAATTATACTTCAAAGAAAAATGGTCAAGGATTAGGATTATATTCTTTAATAGGTCGTAAGAAGTTACAAATTCAAACTAAAATAAAAAATAATATATTTAAAACTAAAATTATAATTAGTAAATATAAACAATAAAAAAGATATCACTTTAAATTATGATATCCTTTTTTAATTATTATAATAATTCATCATCAGCTTTAGGTTCATCTAAACAAAACCAAATACAAGCAGAAGATACTGAATTTGCAAAAAGACTTGCAATACCATTTAATAATGCTGCTAACATTTTTTTCACTCCTTTCTTATTCTTTTCTTGTTTAAATCTATTTTAAAAAATTTAAACCGTGGTTTTTTGATACACTTTATAATTATTATAAGGTGCTTTAAATAATTTATAGGTTAAGGGATTAATTACAATACTTTCAAAAATAAGGGCATATAAGGTTGTATTAAGTAGTATTTGGCTTTTATAAAAATAATTAATTATATAAAAAATTATAATTATTAATAAAGATAATATTTTAGCTCTTATTCTTTTATCTTTATGAATTAAAGGCCTTGATGAAGTATCAGCAGGTGCAAATAAAAGAAAAGATATAAAACCAAAGAGCCAAATAATATAAGTAATAGGTAATGGTATTGAGATATATTTAATAAAGAAGCAGCCACCAATGTAAATAGGAATTGTTGTTATCCAACATTGCCATGTTTTTTTCGCGTGAATACCAAAACCGTATAATCTAAATAAGGAATAAATAATAATTAATAAAAATAGTTCTTTTGTTAAATTTAAAATTAAAGCTAGAATAATTAATACTACTACTTTAGTTATGAGATTATAAAAACCTTCTAAACCATATTTTAATTTTTTCTTATCTAAATTTGATAGTTCTTTTTTTGATTCAATTAATTTAATGGAATAATTTATAAACTTCTTTTTCATATTCCTCCTTTGCTTTTTTAGTATATCATTAAAAAATTGATGATTTTGAATGTTGAAATAAAATGGTTCTTTTTTGGTTTAAAAAGCAAATAATTTATTAAAATTTATTTTTTAAATTAATTTTAGACAATAAAAATAGGGTTTAAGACATTTTGTTATATATAATAAGTGGTTTGCTTTAAAATGGTATATGTCGTACTTATATAAGTTATGAAGCAGTAAAAAATGTAATAGGAAGGGAGTTTCATTATGCTAAGAGGCAAGGTTAAGTGGTTTAACAATGCAAAAGGCTATGGGTTTATTGAATATGGTGACTTAGAAGATATCTTTGTTCATTATTCAGCTATTCGTAAAGACGGATATAAAACCCTAAAAGAAGGTGGCTATGTAGACTTTAAAATGATTGAAACAGTAAAAGGGCTACAAGCTTTAGATGTTGAAGAAATTGTACCTTCAGTCAACTAGAAAACTGCTAAATAAGTAGTTTTTTTCTTTACTTATTGATAATTGTTTTGATACAATTATAGTAAGGAAGGTGAAATAATGAGAATTGATATTAGAGGGGATAAGGTTAAGGTAACTGATGCGATTAAAAGTTACATTAATGAAAAGATTGGAAGATTGGATCGTTATTTTGAGAATCCTGTTGAGATGAAAGCTTTTGTTGTTATTAGAGTTCGAAATAAAGATGAGATTATTGAAGTTACTGTACCAGCTAATAAGTTTACTTTAAGAGCTGAAGTTTGTGACAATGATTTATATGCTGCTATTGATAAAGTTTCTGATAAGTTAGAAAGACAAATTAGAAAGAATAAGACAAGACTTAGAAAACAATTTAAAGAAGTTTTAAGAATTGAAATGGAAAATGATGAAGTTGAAGAAAATGAAAGTATTATAGTTAAGAGAAAACAAATTGAGTTAAGACCTATGAGTGAAGAAGAAGCGATATTACAAATGGAATTAATTGATCATAATTTTTATTTATTTAAGGATAGTGAAACTGATAAGATTAGTGTTTTATATAAAAGAAGTGATGGGTCTTATGGTATTATTGAAGAAAACTAGTTTTGAATAAAATTAGTTTTTTTTAACAAAATCTATTGACATAGGGGGGGGGGGTCATATGTTAAACTATATGTATAGTAAAGGAAGGTATAGCCATGAAATTGGAAAGTTTTAAAGATAAGAAAGTAACAAGAAGAAAAATGATACTTATAAGTTTGGGAATAATAACTATAATAGGAGTATCATTATTACTATATAAAACTTATACTCAATTTAATGGTAAAGTTGATTTAGATAATAATGATGTTTTGTTTGGATTTTATAATGGTAATACTAGGTTAGATGAAATGCCTCAGAAAGGAAATGATGATAATCTAGTATTTGAAAAAGCAGAATGCGATAATGGAGCAAGTGTTGAATGGGATAATGAAAAATGGGCTCCCTTAGTAAAAGGATTAACAAAAACTAAAACAAAATGTACATTGTATTTT
>CANQZH010000039.1 GCA_947628245.1 uncultured Bacilli bacterium
TTTTAAAATGGCATTTTCATTTTACCATTTTGCATCATTTTCATCATTTTTTTCATTTCTTCAAATTGTTTTAATAAACGATTTACTTCTTCAACACTTCTTCCTGATCCTTTAGCAATTCTTTGCTTTCTTGAGGCTTTTAAAATATCTGGATGACGTCTTTCATAAGGAGTCATTGATAAGATTATTGCTTCAACATGAGCCATTTGTTTAGGATCTATTTGAATATTATTAAGTCCCATTTTTCTTGCTTGAGGTAAAAGCTTTATAATGTTTTCTAAAGGTCCTAACTTTTTGATTTGTTTAAATGTTTGTAAAAAATCTTCTAAATCAAATTTACCACTTTGCATTCTTTTGGTTTGTCTAATTGCTTCATCTTCGGAAATAATATCTTCTACTTTTTCAGCAATTGACATTATATCACCCATATCTAAGATTCTTTCAGCCATTCTTTCAGGATAAAAAGCTTTAAGACCATCAAGTTTTTCACTATCTCCAACAAACTTGATAGGAATATTTGTCAAATGTCTTACTGATAGAGCTACTCCACCTTTAGTATTACCATCTAACTTAGTTAGAATACAACCAGTTAAAGAAAGTTCATTATTAAAGCCATTAATTACATTAATAGCATCTTGACCCATCATTGCATCAATTACTAATATAACTTCACTAGGATTACTAATTTCAATAATATCTTTTAATTCATTCATTAAAGGTTCATCAATATGTAATCTTCCAGCTGTATCTATTAAAATAGTATCATAATTTTGTTCTTTAGCATAAGTAATAGCTTCTTTAACAATATCTACTGGCTTAATTTTACCTTTACTAAAAACTTCAATATTTAATGATTTTCCTAATTCCTCTAATTGATCAATAGCTGCTGGACGATACACATCACACGCTACCATCAAAGGTTTTTTATTTTCTTTTTTGCGTAAATGGTTGGCTAGTTTAGCAATTGTTGTTGTTTTTCCACTTCCTTGTAAACCTACTAACATTATAATTGCTGGTTTTTTATCTAATTTTAATGGAACATAATCTTTGCCTAATAATTCTACTAATTCATCTTTAACTAATTTAATAAATAATTCATCTGGTTTAAGACTTTTTCCAACATCCATTCCTAAAGCTTTTTCTTTAACGTTACTAATAAATTCTTTAACGACTTGATAATTAACGTCAGCTTCTAATAAAGCCATTCTAATTTCCCGCATAGCTTCACTAATATTTTCTTCAGTAATTCTACCCATTCCTCGAATATTTTTAATAGCTTTTTCTAAACGATCGCCCATATATTCAAACATTATTATCAACTCCTAATCACATTAATATTATACACAAAAAAAAAGAGTTTTAAAGACTCTTAATTTATTTTTTGATAAATATTAGACTTTTTAACATAAATGATAATACCTATTCCACTTATTAAACTAATAATAATTAAGAAAATTGGTAAAGCTATTCCTGTATCAGGATTAGAAATTTCAACTTTTTCACAATCATTTTTAAAGTCTTCTTGACTAACTATTTTACCAGATTTATTAAAATACGTATCATAGATAATTTCACAACTATGTTTAACACAATTAAGGTCATAATTCTTTCGATCAGTTATTGTTCCATCTAAACCAAAAATTGTATTATCTTCTAATATTTCACAAAAATGGGTTTCACAAGTTTTAGTAAATCCTAGTTCATCAGTAACCTGTCCATCAGCATCATAAATTGTTCCATCACTTAATGTTACACATTTATTTACTAAACATTTTTTTTGATAATCAATTTCTTCAACTTCATTACCTTCTGGATCATAATATATACCATTTACTAGTAAGCATTTAGGATCACAAGACTTTTCATACTCACTTTTATCAACAACTTTACCAACATTATTATAGTAATTATCATTTTGATATAGGCAATGCGGATTACATAAATTATAATAATCATCCTCACTTACAACATTACCATTTGGATCATAATATTGTTCTTTTTCTAATTTACAATGAGGATTACAAGCATATTTAAAATCTTGTTCATTTACTTGATGACCTTTATCATTATAAAATTTTCCTTCACTTTCTTCACAATGAGGATTACAAGAATACTCAAATTCAGCTTCGGTTACAGGATGTCCTTTTGAATCATAATGTTGATTATTTTGAAATTCACAATGAGGATTACATTTATCTTCATATTCGGTAACTCCAACTTCGTGGCCATTTTTATCATAATAATGACCATCTTTTAATTCACAATGTGGATTACAAATATTTTCATATTCGGTTACCCCAACAGGATGACCGTGATTATCATAATATTGATCGCCTTTTTTCTGACATTTTGGATTACAAGCTTCTTCATAAGCACCTTGTTCAACAATATGCCCTACATCATTATAATAATTGCCATTTGAATATTCACAATGAGGATTACAAGCATTTTCAAATTCGGCTTCAGTTACTGGGTGTCCGTGATCATCATAATGTTGTTCACCCTTTTTTTGACACTTAGGATTACAAGATTCTTCATATTCTTGTTCAGTATTTACAATATTACCTTCTTTATTATACATTGTTCCATCTCTTAAAGTTTCACAATAATGTTTTTCACAAGCTTTAGTAAATCCTAAATCATCAGTTTCCTCACCTTTATCATCATATTTTGTATGATCTTCTAATTCTTCACAATAATGTTTTTCACAAGCTTTAGTATATCCTAAATCAGTAGTTTCCTCACCCTTATCATCATATTTTTTACCATCAGCTAAAACTTTACAGCGAATATCTGTACAAGCTCTTTGATAATCAGCCTGTTCTACAACGTGTCCGTGATCATTATAATATTTTCCATCTGTAAATTGACAATGAGGATTACATTCTTCTTCATAATCAGTTTTTTCAGTTACAATTTCGCCTGCTCTATTAAACATCGTGCCATCTTCTAAAGTTTCACAAGAATGAGGTTCACACTCTTTTGTATATTTTAAATCATCAGCTGGTTGACCATCTTTACCATATTTAGAATCATCAGGTAATTTACGACAAGTTAAATCTTCACACGATTTAATATAATCAATTTGTTCAACAGGATGTCCTCCTGAATCATAATAAATACCTTCTTCATACTCACAATGAGGGTTACAAGCTGTTTCATAAACATTTTTATCAACTTGATGACCGACATCATTATAATAGTGATCATCTCTAAATTCGCAATGAGGATTACAAGCATTTTCCCAACCTGCTAAATCAGTTTTATTTCCATCTTTATCAAAATAATGTCCATTAGAATTAACACAACTTCTACTTTCATTAACAAAACTAATTTTAGTTACTACTTCACAAGGAGCATCCCTATTTATTTTTTGTAAGACAACGGTCGCAACATTATATGTTCCTGGATCGTGAGTAGAAATGTCAGATTGCATAACATAAGTAACTTGATCATCTTCAATTCGATTTAAGAACCAATCAGGGAAATATGAAATACTGTTAATTTTTAAATTTGTTAATGTACTAAACCAAACATTTATCGTATTAAAACCAGTTTGTTTTAAAACTTCAATCTTTAAAGTACAAGTTTTAGTAATAACTCCACCTTGGTCTACTTCATCACCACAAGATAAACCAGTATTAGAACCTATATTATCATCAGCATTAACTAGATTTAAATTGCTAATGACTAAAACGCCTATCATAATAAGAAAACATAGTACAACAACCTTTTTTTTCATATCACACCTCGATTAAATTTTAAGATTACTCTTCTATAATCTTCTCTAATTCTAATTGTATCAAATTATTATCAATTTTTAAAATAATTTTTTGCAATTTATTAAAAATTTCCCCTTTTTTAATAATTTTTTCATATTTATCTAATTTTTCTTCAACTTTTTTTATCTTAAAACCAACAGCACTTCTTGAAATATTTTTAATTTCAGCAATTTCACCCATTGATAAATTTTCTTCATAATATAAAGAAAATATTTCTTGTTCTTTTACTGTTAATAACTCCTTATAATAAGAAAATAATTGATTATAGTATAATACTTTATTCATAGTTAATCATATCCTTAAATAAACCATAAATGTAATTTTCAATATCAAAAGCTTTTAAATCTTCCATTTTCTCACCAAAACCAACAAATTTAACCGGAATATTAGTTTCTTCTTTAATAGCTAAGACTATTCCTCCTTTAGCAGTTCCGTCAAGTTTAGTTAAAACAATTCCTGTAATATTCGTAATTTCGGCAAAACTTTTGGTTTGTAAAATACCATTTTGACCAGTAGTTGCATCAATTACTAAAAGAGTCTCGTGAGGAGCATCTGGGATAAAAGAAGTAATAACTTTATTCATTTTTTCTAATTCTTTCATTAAGTTTACTTTATTTTGTAATCTTCCAGCTGTATCAATAAAAACATAATCAACATTTTCTTCTTTAGCCATTTTTAAGCCATCATATATGACACTTGAAGGATCAGTTTTTTCTTTACCATAAAATAAACAATTAATTTTATCAGCCCAACTTTTTAATTGAGGAATAGCCCCTGCCCTAAAAGTATCAGCTCCAATCATCATTACTTTTTTACCTAAATTCTGATATTTATAAGCTAATTTAGCAATAGTAGTTGTCTTACCAACTCCATTAACTCCTACCATTAAAATAACCGTTGGTCCACTTGAAGATTCATTAATCTTATCACTTAATGATTGATTTTCAACATAGATAATAAATAATTCATCAACAATTACTTCATTTAAATATTTAGTATCAGTTATATTTTCTTTTTTTACTCGAGAACGTAATCGATCTAAAAATTTAAAAACCGTATTAACTCCAATATCAGCCATAATTAGTATGTCCTCTAATTCTTCAAAATATTCTTCATTAACTTTATGATATTTAATTCCTAATAAATTTAATTTAGAAACAAATTCTTCTCTAGTTTTTTCTAACCCTTTATCATAAGTTTCTAATTCTTCTTCATTAACTTCTTCTTTTTTAGTAACTATTTTTTTTAATTTTGCAAATAAGCCCATTTTCTTACCCTCCTATAAAATATTATCATTTTTTTTTAAATATCGATAGTACTTTTGAACATTAAATTTTTCTTTCAATAAAATATTTTTAGAATATCTTAAATATTCTTTATCAACTAATAAACCAATCTTTTTAGCTAAAGGATTTTCTTCTCCTAAGATATACATTGAAAAACTTTCCGCTAATAATTCTGCTTTATCAATTGTTGCATAATCTGATATTTCTTTAGCAATATTATGATTTTTAATTATTTTTTGAAAAGTTATGGAATTACTAATACCCATAAAAAAATCTAACATATGTCCTACTTCATGCCATACTGCTGGTTTTAAAAAAGAATTTTTAATAGCTATATGACCATTAGGATTTTCTTTTTTATATTCTTCAAAATTTAAATAACCAATTTGTTCAAGAATTGGACAAAGACCTAAACCTAGATAATAACATATACCCCGATTTTCAAAATATGTTACTTCTAAAGTAGATTTAAAAGAATTACTATTATTCTTAGGAAATTGCCAATTTAACCAATTATTTTTATCAGCACAATAAGCTAAATAAAGTAAATCATTATTATATTCTTGATTACCAATAGTAATTAAAGAATTTATTAATAAGGGATATTTTTGAAAAGCTTCAGTTAAAACTTCGATAATAATTTCAATAATTGATGGATCTATGTTATTAAATTGGACATAAGGAATATGTAAATTTTTCTTGACATAATTTTCATAAACTTCATTTGTCATATTTATATACGCTTTCTAATTATTTCAAAGTTTTTTCTTAAGAAAAAATTATGAGCATATTTTAAATATGTTTCATCAACTAAAGAACCAATATTTTGAATTAAACCTGGTTGTAATTCTTTAAATTTTAATTCAAGAATATATTCAGCAAAAGCTTCAGCTAAAGTTTCTTGATTATTTGTGGTAGCATATCTTGATATTTCTTTTTTTATATTACGATTTTGAATTAATTTTTGAAATTCATCACTATTACTTATTCCCATAATAAAATCTAACATATGCCCTACTTCATGCCAAACAATGTTATCTACTATTTCTCGATGATTAATAGATGCTCGATCATATCTTGAAATCATTTTAATTTGTTCTAAATTATATTTTTCAAGTAAAGGAAGAAGACCTAACCCAAGAAAAAGATGTTCTTTACCGTATTGTAAATGCATTGTTGCTAAACTAGACTTTTCTGGTATCATTATCAAATCTTCAACATCATAATTTTCCCATATTTCAGGATTAGAATAAATGGTTAAATTTAAATAATTATTTAAGTATTCATATTTGCCAACTAACATTAAAGCTTTATTTAATAAAGGATAACGATTAAAAGCTTCTTTTAAAACTTTCAAAACCATTTTAATTGTTTTTGGATCAATACCTTCAAAATTAACATAAGGAATTTTTAAAATATTTTTAGTGTAATTTTCTAAATTAGTTTGATTAAGTAACATAGAACATTCCCCCTTAATCAAAGTATAACATTAATTATAGACAAGTTCAATTTTTTGCGTTATAATTTTAAACAAGAAAAGCAACTTTATTTTTTTATTTTAGGAGGATGATTTTATGCAAAATAAAAAAGATGTTACATCGATTGTAGCTTTAGGTGGTCTTGGTGAAGTTGGTAAGAATATGTATGTTATAACTCATGATGATGAAATATTAATTATCGATGCCGGAGTTATGTTTCCGGAAGATGAATTAATGGGTGTTGATTATGTTATTCAAGATGTAACTTATTTAAAGAAAAATGAAGATAAAATTAAAGGTTTAATTATTACTCACGGTCACGAAGATCATATTGGAGGAATTGCTTTTTTACTTCAAAAAGTTAAGATACCAGTTATTTATTCACCAAAAATTGCGATTAGTTTAATTAATCGAAAATTAGTTGATAATAATATTAAATTTGAAAAGATTGAAGAAATTAATCAAGATTCTCATATTAAAACAAAATATTTTAATGTCGAATTTGTCAATACTACTCACTCTATTCCAGATTCTTTTGCAGTTGTTGTTCATACACCTCAAGGAACAATTTTTGAAACAGGTGATTTCAAATTTGATTTAACACCTATTGGACCAATGGCTGATTTACATAAAATGGCTAAAATTGGGAAAGAAGGAGTAAAAATCTTGTTAAGTGATAGTACTAATGCTTTATCAGAAGGTTTTTCTAAAAGTGAATCTTGTGTCGATGAAACTTTAAATGATATTATTTCAAGACATTATGGACGAATTATTATTGCAACTTTTGCTTCTAATATATATCGTATTAAGCATATTGTGGAAACGTGTCGTAAGAATAATCGACAAATTATTACTTTTGGTCGTTCAATGGAATCAAGTATTGAAATTGCTTTAAATAATGGATTAATTAAAGATAAAAGTATTTTTATAGATGCCAATAAAGCCAAAGGTTTGAAGAAAAATGAAGTATGTATTTTATGTACAGGAAGTCAAGGAGAACCTTTAGCTGCTTTAACTAGAATTGCTAATGGAATTCATAAACAAATAAGTTTGATGCCTGATGATTTAGTAGTATTTTCAGCTAAACCAATTCCAGGTAATGCTGAGAGTGTAAATCGGGTTATTAATAAATTATATTTAAAAGGAGTTAAAGTATATACTAATGAAGAATTTAGTGATATTCATACTTCAGGACACGCGAAGCAAGAAGAATTAAAATTAATGTTAAGATTAGTAAAACCTGAATATTTTATGCCAATGCACGGTGAATATCGAATGTTAATGGCTCATAAAAAAATAGCGGAAGATTGTGGAATTCCTAGTGAAAATATTTTTGTTTGTAAAAATGGAGATGTTATAAATCTTACTAATGAAGGAGTTGTAAGAGGAATGCCTGTAGAAGCTGGAGATGTTTATGTAGATGGTTCTAGAATTGGTGATGTTGGTGGATCTGTTATTAAAGATCGAAAGATAATGAGTAAAGATGGAATTTTATTAGCTATTATTAATATAAATCCTATAACTAGACAATTATTAATTAAACCAAATGTTACAACAAGAGGATTTGTAATGGTTAATGAAAATGCTGAATTAATTGATAAAATTGAAAAGAAAATAACCGTAATAGTTAAAGAAGCTTTACAAAAAAACACTTATACTTATACCGATTTAAAAAATCAAATTATTTTAGATTTACATCCATACATAAATACTTTAACTGGAAGACATCCAATGATATTACCCGTAATAATGGAAGTAAGACAAGGTGATTAAGCCTTGTTTTTTTAAAGCAAAAAATCTAGGATAACCTAGATTAAATCAAAAGATACACCTTCCCAAGATTGATGAACACTTGCATTTGGTCTATTTGCTGGACATTCACCTAAGTAATGATCTATGGCATACATTCCACCAAACATTGCTATAGTCTCAGCATTTACATTATGAATAAAGTTTGAGCCATAAGTTATTTTACTTAAATTTGTATCTCCTCCAAACATTCCACTCATATTAGTTACATTAGACGTATTAAAATTACTTAAATCTAATTCTTGTAAACTACTCATATTAGCAAACATATCAGCCATATAAGTTACATTACTTGTGTTAAAACTACTTAAATCTAAGGTTTCAATATTACTTAATCCCTTAAACATTTGTGACATATCAGTCATACTACTTGTATTAACATTTTCTAATATCAAATATTTTAAAGTAGTAATCTCATTAAGTTTTGATGCTACAAAAAGATTTGATTGATCATATTGTGCTCCAGTTGCAAATTTATCTTTTAAATTCCAATTACTTAAATTTAATTCCTGTAAATTACTTAATCCCATAAACATTGCA
>CANQZH010000040.1 GCA_947628245.1 uncultured Bacilli bacterium
TTTTTTTCAACTTTCATTTGTTATGATATTTTAAAAGAAGGAATGAAAATGAAAGTTAAATGTTTTGATGAAAACCATGAAAAAGATTTAGAAATGACCGTTAATAGTTTTTTACAAACCACAAATGCTGACATTATTGATATTAAATATCAAGTAGCAATAGCAATGCAAGGTGAAGATCAAATATTTTGTTTTTCAGCGATGGTGATTTACTGTGAAAAAGACTAAACATTTACATAAAAGTTCTTTTATTGAAGGTACTTTTTTAGCAACCATTGCGATAGTTATAACTAAAATATTAGGGATGGTATACGTTATTCCTTTTTATCATTTAATCGGCGAGAGGGGAAGTGCTCTTTATGCTTATGCCTACAATATCTATGTAATTTTCTTAAGCATCGGAACAGCGGGAATTCCAACAGCTATTAGTAAAATGATTAAAGAATACAGTACCTTAAATAATTTAAAAGCTAAAAAAAAGACTTATGAACTTGGTATTAAATTAATTATGAGTCTTTCTTTTATCACTTTTCTTTTACTATTTTTCTTTGCTAAACCAATTGCTTTCTTAATTCTTGGTAATTTAAAAGGTGGTAATACGATTGATGATGTTGCTTTTGTCATTAAAATCGTTTCTTTTGCTCTTTTAATTATTCCTTTTTTAAGTATAAACAGGGGTTTTTTACAAGGCCATAATATTATTAAAGAATCAAGTTTTAGTCAAATAATCGAACAATTAGTGAGAATTTTATTTATTTTAATTGGTAGTTATCTAGCTTTAAAAGTTTTTCATCTATCTTTAACTAATGCTGTAGCTATTGCAGTTTTTGGGGCTTTTATTGGGGGCTTAAGTGCTCAGATATATCTTCATTGCAAAATGAAAAAACACCAAAAAGAATTAAACTTAGATTATCAAGTTAAAGATAATTCTCTAAATAAAACAATTATTAAAAAAATAATTAAGTATGCCATTCCTTTTATAATTATTGATATTGTTATATCCGTTTATAATTTTATTGATATGGTCTTTATATCAAGAGTAATGACTTTTTTAGGTTATTCAGGTGCTACTACTGAATTTGTTACCACCTCTATTGCTACTTGGGCTAATAAAATCAATATGATAGTAAATTCTCTTGCCATTGGTTTGACAGTTAGCTTGATACCAAATATTGTCGAAGCATTTACATTAAATAAATGGCATCTTGTCGAACAAAGAGTAAATAAAGCTTTACAATTATTATTAATAACTAGTCTTCCAATGGTAATAGGTATATCATTATTATCAGATGCCATATGGAGTATTTTCTATGGTTATAATGAATTAGGCACGAAAGTGTTAAGTATTGAAATCTTTACAGCTCTTTTTTATAATTTTAACTCCATTTCTTTTACCATTTTACAAAGCTTAGATAAATTTAAAACCGTTTACTTATCAACTTTAATTGGTTACCTAACAAATGCCTTACTAGATATCCCTTTAATGCTTTTATGTTATAAATTAAAAATAATGCCTTTTTATGGAGCTTTAATCTCATCCATAATTGGTTTATCATTAAGTACAATTCTAGCTTTAATCAAATTAAAAAAAGACCATCATCTTAAATATAAAGAAACGGTTAATATTTTAAAAAAAATTATTATTCCAACCATTATAATGACTTTAGTTGTCGTGCTATTAAAATTAATTATTCCTTATAATTTAACAAGTAAAATGTCTTGTATCATTTATGTTTTAGTAACTAGTATAATTGGTTCAGCTATTTATCTTTATCTGTTAGCTAAAAATCAAGTTTTATTTAAAGTTTTAGGCAAGAAAAAACTTACTTTAGGAAAAGTAAATCTTTTTTAAACCATATACATATTTCCATCAGTACTATAAGTATCATTATTAATTGATATATTAGTGCCTTCTAATCTACTAATACGAGCTTCTAATCTATTAATAGCCCTTTCTAATTTTGCCATTCTCGCATCTATTTCATTCATATTTACTGGAGCCATATCAGCATATACTGGATAATTTAAAGGCATATTAGATTGATAATAACTAGAGTTAGCCATCACATTTGGCATAGCCATTCCATTTTGATAAGGCATCATCATTGGATTAGTACTAGAACTCATATTAAAATTAGATGATTGAAAAAATGAATTACGATCCTTTTTCATAAATCCCCCTTTTTAATTTAGTATATGTTATTTACCTAGAAAGTTGCATTTTAAAATAATTATGAGATAATAAACAAGGTGATTTAAATGCGATTAAGAAATGTCAAAAATGCTTTAGAAACTTTAAATAATTCTCCTTATTTTGTTAAAAGTAATAATCGAGGTAAATGGAACACTTACTTTAAAAATGATAATCCTATTTGCCTAGAAATTGGTTGTGGAAAAGGGGACTTTTTAATTGAAATGGCTAGAACATATCCTAATATAAATTTTATAGGAATAGAAAAATATGAAAGTGTTTTAGTAAGAGCTATTGAAAAAGTAAATAACTTAAAAATTTCCAATATTTGTTTTCTATGCTTTGATGCTTTAAATATTAATGAATACTTTGCTAAAGAAATTGATACTATTTATTTAAACTTTTCCGATCCTTGGCCTAAAAAACGTCATACTAAAAGAAGATTAACTTCCCCTCATTTTTTAGAACTTTATGAACAAATTTTTAAAAATACACCTCATCTTATTTTAAAAACTGACAATATTAATTTATTTGCTTATAGTCTTGAATCATTAAGTGCCAAAGATTATTTATTTAAAAAAGTTTCTCTTGATTTAGCAAATGAAAATATTTTTAACATTAAAACGGAATATGAAACTAAATTTACTAATCTAGGATATAAAATAAACTATTTAGAAGCAGTAAAAAAACACAGGTAGTACAGGGTGCTTTTTATCTTATAGGAAAGTTCATAATTATAAAAGCTAAAATGCATTTGTATGTTAGCTTTTTAGGAAGAACGACAAAAAAATTATATGAAAATATAATAAAAAAATAAGCTAATAATTATTTTTTCTTATAAACACGTTCCTTAACTCTAATATAATAAATAGGTACCATTTTACCATTACATTTTTGACCATATTGGAAAATGTTTCAGACCATGTGCGTAAAACGTAGGTTAAGAGGCAATTTATTGCCACAATTTGAGAAAAATGATGTATAACAACAAACTAAGTGAGGTTTGTGATGAGAAAATTAAATCATATTCAATATGATATAGAATATCACGAAGTGTGGACAACAAAATATCGATATAAAGTGTTAAGCGAAAGTATAGCTGAAAGGCGTCGAGAATTAATAAGACAAAGTTGAAATAATATGAATGTACTTTTCTAAAGAATTACCAAAAGCACATTCAGCAAGTAAACAATGAATATGAACATTCCACTTATCATCTCTACCAAAAGTATGAAAAACAAGAATAAAACCAGACTTAAAATTTTGAAATTTATAAGAATCAGCAAACCAAGAAAGAAGGGTTTGATTAACAGCTTCAAAAGGGATATCAAGTAAAGACCTATCTTTAAGAAAGAAAGGTCAAAGAATATCAGGCATAGTAAAAACTAAATGACGATGACAAGAGTAGAAAGAATTTGAGTAGTTCTTTGTTTAGTATATTTAATACCACAATAATTGCAAAATCTACCTTTACAAGTATTATAAACAAATTTAGAACAATGACAATTGAGACATTCAAAATAAGAATAACAAAGCTCTTTAGTTTTGCAAATTCTCATTTTGTTAACTTCTTTAAAAACAACAGTTCGAATAGTAAAATTATTAGAATTAGCAAAATTAACAAAGGAATTCCAATAATCATTAAAAACGTCATTTAAAAATCAGTGAAATTCTTTAGGATATTTTTCAAATAAATCTTTTTTACTATAAGTTAAAAGAAAATGCGTAAAGTGTGTAAAATTTACTATAATTTTCTTATAAAAGCATGCTATAATGAAGTTAAGTAGGTGGTAGTGTGAAAAAAATGTTATTTAAAGTGCTGGTGTTTGTTGTATCGTTATGTTTTATAAAAGAAGCTTATGCTTCAGAAGTGTATTCAGCAGAATACAATACTTATTATCAAAGAAGCCAACACACATATGCTTGGCATGACTTAGAAGATACACATTGGTCTATGTTTGCACCAGCAATTTATATTATGTATAAAGATTATGAAGATGCAAGTAAAAATGAAGAATGGAATTTTACTGATAAATATAAATATCCTTGGTCCACAAGTGAAGATAAGTATTTCTTAGCTTTTTGTGCTGATTTAATTTATGATTTTTGGCCAGTTAAAAAATATGAGATGATGGCAATTGGGTCATCTACCTTTTTAAAAGAAGAAATCAAGAAAAACTTAAGTGGAATTGTAAAACATTCTTATCCTTTTGTACCAATTGAAGATATGATTGCTGAACTTTTAGATGCTCATATTTTAGTAGAAACCAAAAATAAAGATGGCAAAACTATTTATACCGCGGTAAAAAATGCTGAAGAAGTAGAAAATTTAGAATATACAATTGATAAAGATGAACTTTTATCAGCAACTCAAATGGCAATTTATTATTTTACAGATCGTGATAAAGTAGATAAAGTATATGATAAAACCGCACTTTTATCTACAAACTTCCATGTAATTGATCGAACTCGCGTTTATGAAGAAGCAGGCGAATATGATGCTGTTCGAAATAATATTGAAGCTGTTTATAATTATTTAATCACATTAAAAGAAGACTATACTGAACCTCTTGCCATTAAAAGTGCTGTAAAAAATGATAATAATGATTTGGTTGTTACTTTAAATTATGTTCCTGACAATACAAATAAGCTTGAAATTGTATTAAAAGATCAAGATACCGTTATATTACAAAAGAAAGTAGCAGAGTTAAAACAAGATGAATTAGGACGAATCATCGTTCCAATTGGCGAGTTGGATTACACCAAATATCAACTAGTTTTACAAGGTACTATTTTATTAGAAGATGAAGTAGTAGCTTTTGAAGCAGAAAATGGACCTGATAAAAGTCAAACTTTAATAGGGAAAGCAAACGTTGAAACACCGGTATCAGCGGTTTATCAAAAAGGAATCAGAGCAATTCGTGGTAGTGATATTCTAGTTAAGAAAATTGCTGATAAACAAATTGTTGGTTATAATGAGAGTTTTACATATACCATTATTGTTAAAAATTTAAGTGGCACACAATTAGATGATATTGTGTTTCATGATGAACTACATCCATATTTTGAACTTGTTGAAACAGATGGAGTGGTAAATGGCCGAGATATAAGTTGGAATATTTCTTTAGCACCAAATGAAGAAAAAAGCTTAAAAGTTTTGGTAAAAGTTAAAGAAGATGTTGAACAATTAGAAGTAAAAAATGTGATTCGGGTAAATTTATATGATATGCTTCAAGAACAATCTGTAACTGTTTCCATTTTTGAAAATCCTAAAACTGGAACAACCATAAATTTTGTAGGAGTTAGTTTAGGATTAGGAATAATGGGACTCATCTTATATTCTTATAAAAAAAATAAATTATATCGTTTAAAATAGAAAAAAGAAATTTTATTTCTTTTGGTTAGGTGAAAAGATTGAAAATAAAAGTTAAATTTTGAGACACGCCAAAAATCGTAAATGAAGACATCAGAATAGGCAAACGATTGTTTTTTTAAATAGCAAACAGTTATTAGTTTTTCTGCGAAATACCATAATCTAACTTAGTTAAGTAAGAAATAATAGATTGGTTATGCTTCCTAATTTTTTGATTAAGAAATTTATCAAATCTATCATTATCAAATGGAATATAATTGTTAAGTATATGAAAAGATAAGTTAAAAAAATCTTGCAATAGCAATAAAGGTTTAATATATTGCCCACATTTGATAATTCTGATAGATTTTTTTTGCTAGAAGATTCTTTACATCTAGGAGTTAAACTAACCTAAAAACAAAGATGTTTATCACCAATAAAAACAATCAAATTTGTCCCAATTTCTGCTATAATCTCAACTTAAACACTTTTTAACTATCAAAAAGTGTTTAAATTGAGAACTTACGCAATATCAAAATTAAAAATTTGGCAAAAAAAAATTATTTTATATTGGTTTGATAGTTTTTGATTTTAAAAGTGTTTAAGTTCCGTGTTCAAAATAAATTAAATTATACCTAAAATATTTTTCTTTTTTAAAAAAAATACAAAATATAATTAATTCGTGATATAATTACAAAGTGACAAGGTGATATGATGAAAAAAGTTTTTTTATGTCTCCTCTTATTATTAATTTGTAATGGTTGTTCTAATATAATGAACTTAAATTACGAACAAATCATTAATAATACTTTAAACAGTAACTATCAATTAGCAAATGAAAATCGTAGAGGATACAAGTATTATTTACCTAAAGGAATGCGCGTAATTAAAAGAACAGGCACTAACGAAATATTTTCAAAAGAAGATGATAATTATTATTTATATGTTGATTTAGTTAGTTATTATAATAAAGTTGATGCCTCTTATGAAGAAAAAAAAGATGTTGTTTTTAGTAAAAACATCAAAAAAGATGATAAATTTGGTTATATTGAAATAAAAAAAACTACAAATGAAAAATATTTTATTGAAATCATGTACAATTATGCTAAAATAGAAGTGATAGTATCGGAAGATAACATCAAAGAAGCTTTAGCTTATAGTACAGCCATTTTAACATCTATTAATTACCAAGATACTGTCTTAAAAAGTCTTATGGAAACAAATTCTTTAAAGTCCAACGAAGTTTTATATAATATTTTTGAAACAGCTGATACCGAAAGTAGTTACTTACAAATTGCTGAAGAATATGGACAATATGAAGAAGAAGATGAAACTGTTGATCCAAACTTTATAAGAAGATAAGAAAGTGGGTATATAAAATGAAATTATTTAGTAAACTAAAAAATGTTTTATTTGAAGAGGAAGAAATAGAAGTTCCTGTTGAAGAGCCAAAAACTAAAATCGCAGCTGCTGAACCTCCTAAAAAAGTTGAAAAAATGACTTTTAAAGAGAAAGAAGAAGAACCAATAGTCACGGATCGCGAATTATTTAAAGCTGAGAAAACTTTTGATTTTCCAGCATTTGATGATAATGAATTTGAAAGTATGAAAAATATTTCTTTAGATTTAGATTTAAAGGATGAAAAAAAAGAAGAAAAGAAAAAAGAAAGTATGTCAATTAATTTAATTGATTATGAAAAACCAAAACCAAAAAGAACACCAGTTCGTCAAGAAAAAAAGGCTGAAGAAATAAAAGGAAGAGCTTATCCTACTAAAAATGAAGAAATAAAAAGTACAAAATTTAAACCTTCACCTGTTATTTCACCAGTTTATGGTGTTTTAGATAAAAATTATCATAAAGAAGATTTAATAGTAAAAAAAGATAAAAAAGATATTGATGTTGATATTGTTAGAAAAAAAGCTTTTGGTACTTTAGAAGAAGATTTAGAAAAATCCTTAAATAAACCTGTAAAAGAATTTTATCAAGAAAAAATTACTGAAGAACAAGAAAGTGAAGATTTACCAAAAATAAAAGAAGAAAAATCAATTGAAGATTTATTAGAAGAAACATCTTATGATGAAATTGATATTCAAAATGAAGAAGATGAAAAAGAAGAATTATTTGATACGGATACGATTGAATTAGAACAAATAGATAAACCTAAAGAAAAGACGGAAGAAGAAAAAGATGAAGAAACATTAGAAAATGATTTATTTGATTTAATTGATTCAATGTATGATAATAAGGAGGATGAATAAAATGGATTTTTTACTAGAATTTTTACCAATAGTTATTTATATTTTATTAATTATAATATTATTAATAGGTATAGTATTAGCTATTAAATTAATTATTACTTTAGACAAAGTTGAAAGAACAGTTGATAATGTAAATGAAAAAGTTCACGCATTAGATAGTTTGTTTCATATCATTGATACAACTACCGATAAAATTGTGTTAGTAACTGATAAAGTAGTTGAATCAATAGTTGGTATGATTACTAATTTATTTACAAAAAAGAAAACTAAAAAAGATGAAGCTGAAGTTGTTGAAGTAAAAACTACTACTAAGAAAAAGAGTGCTAAATAATGGATAATAAACATAATAAGTTTATAACTGGAGCTTTAGTAGGTTTAGGCTTAGGTCTTTTATTTGCTCCTATAGATAGCAGTGGAGCAAGAAAAGAACTAAAAAGTTCCTTAAATAAACTATTAGAATCTGTAAAAGAAATAGATATTGAAAAAACAAAATCAGCTTTTATGAAAAGATTAAGTGAAATTAAAGATGAATTATGTGATTTAGATGATAAAACAAGAAGAGATTTAGTTAAAATTAAAATTAATAAAATAAAAGAAACTTGTTTAGAATTAGAACAAATTGCTAAAGATTATAAAAGTATCAAAGTAGAAGAAGCAGCAAAAGAAGTAGAATTAAGAGCTGATATGATGTTAGATGAATTAGATCAAAAAGAACTAGAAGTTGTGACTAAAAAGAAAACACCATCTAAAAAAACTACTTCTAAGAAAGCTAGTGTAAAGAAAAAAACTAAAAATAAAAAATGAAGAGAAGTTCTTCTTTTTTAATGTCTAAATTATTAAATTAAAATTTTTTTAACATTTAAACTTTAATTCGACAAATTTCTTACAAAAGATAGTTTATAATAGCAAACTTGAATGGAGTTGAATTATATGGCAAAATTTTATAATGCTCGTAATGATAAGGTATTTAAAGCAATCTTTTGTGATCCAAGTGATACGGAGTTATTAGAAACTTTAATGAGTTTAATTTTAAATAAAGAAGTTAAAAATATTAGGTTTGCTAATCCTGAACTTTTAAA
>CANQZH010000041.1 GCA_947628245.1 uncultured Bacilli bacterium
TTTAACTATTTTTATATAGGACATTTTAACTTAAAAATATATTTTAAAAATTAGGACATTTTAACTTGTAAATCACACATTTTTCAATCAAATTATAACCATACTCCATAGGTTATAGCTGCCATAGCAAGTAGTAGTCCAACAACATAAAAGGCTTTAACAATATCTGTTTCTTGCCAACCTAATTGTTCAAAATGATGATGCAAAGGAGCCATCTTAAATACTTTTCGATGAAACTTTCTAATTGCAATTATCTGAATCATACTTGATAAAGTTTCAACAACAAAGACTCCGCCAATTAATACTAACGATAATTCATGTCTTGTTACAATCGCTACAGTTGCCATAACCCCTCCTAAAGCTAATGAACCTAAATCACCCATAAAAACTTTAGCTGGATGTGAATTAAATAGTAAGAATCCTAATAAAGCTCCAACTAAAACAAAACAGAAAATTGCTACTTCTTGATAGCCTTCCATCCAACCCGTATTCCAAGTAATAATTCCGAAAGCTAAAAAAGCTATTGTACATAAGCCACCACATAAACCATCTAACCCATCAGTGATATTAACCGCATTACTACTACCAACCAATACTAGCAAGATAAATAACCCAAAAGCCCAACCTAATGGCAAATTTATACCTAAAGAAGTTATAACTAATTCTGGCTTACCACCATTAGCCATAAAAATATAAAAGAAAATTAAAGCAATAACCATCTGTAATAAAAATTTTGAAGATATTCTAAGCCCGACATTATTACTATATTTTATTTTTAACCAATCATCAATAAACCCTAATAAGGCATAACTTAAAAAAACAAAAACAACTATAATCAAATTATGACTTAAACTTATACTACCTCTTATATAAAGTAAAATCAAAGTTATCAAAACAGGTACAATAAAAATAATTCCCCCCATTGTTGGGATTCCTTCTTTTACTAAATGTCTTTTTCCTAATTCTTTACAAACATGTTGTCGAAAATTTATTTTTTTTAAAATTGGAATAAAAATCAATCCACATATAATAGCAAAAATAAAACCTAACATCATTGCTAATGCCGATTTTGCTAGTATTAACATAAAACATCACCTCATATCTAAATTATACACTACTTTTAAGCAAAATTAAAAGTTAAACATTATATTGACAGTTAATAGACATTAGCCTAACAACAATTTTACAGTCCCATTTTCTTTAATATAACTATTTGCATTTGGTGATTGATAAATTACCCGCGTCCCAGTACCATTATATTCAATCTTAAAACCTTTTAAAATTTTTTGAGCTTCAGATACATCTTTCCCTAAAACATCAGGTAACATAACATATTTTTGATCTAACCAACGATACTCTTTAGTCATTCCATCCTTACTTTCCTTAAATCCCCAAATACTAATAGCAGATTCTAAAACATTTTTAGCAATCGGAGCCGCAACCGTTCCTCCATACTGAGTAATGCCAAGTGGATGATCTATTGCAACATAAACGACAATTTGAGGATTATCAGCTGGCATAAACCCCATAAAGGACACGATATAATTACCTGCTAAATAATGCCCATCTAAAACTTTCTGAGCAGTTCCCGTCTTTCCCCCAACTCGATAATTTTCAATAAAAGCATTTCGGCCTGAACCATTAGCAACAACACTTTCTAAAGCATACCTAACCATTTTTGATGATTCATCACTTATAACTTTCCTTTTAAAAATAGGTTCATTAGCTAAAATAACCGAATTAGTTTCTGGTTCAAGCATTTCTTTAACTAAATAAGGTTGATATAAATTTCCCCCATTAATTGCTGCTGAAACCGCCGTCACCTGCTGAATTGGAGTAACTGAAATTCCTTGACCAAAACTAGTAGTTGCTAGTTCAACCGGGCCCATACTACTTGGTTTAAATAAAATACCATTACTTTCGCCATTTAAGTCAATCCCAGTTTTTACCCCAAAACCAAAATTACTAATATAACGCATTAATTTCTCAACGCCTAACTTTTGACCTAAAGATACAAAGCCTGGATTACAACTATTTTCAACTACATTAAGATAAGTTTGATCACCATGCCCACCACTTTTCCAACAATGAATATTTGCTCCATCAACATGAATTGAACCTCCATCATAAAAATGGTCTTCAAATAAATTAACTGTTTTTTCTTCAACTGTACTTGATAAAGTCATAATTTTAAATGTTGAACCAGGCTCATAAGTCATCCAAATTGGTAAATTACGATTAATTGTTTCTGTATCATAATCTTGATAATTATTTGGGTCAAAAGTCGGCCTAGAAGCCATCGCAAGAATTTCGCCATTTTGTGGGTCCATTGCCATAATAAGTGCATGTTCCGGACTATATTTACTAATTACATTATCAAGTTCTCGCTCAACAGCTAGTTGTAAATCTAAATCAATTGTTAATTTAATATTTATCCCATTTTGCGGTTTTTCATAGACCTCTGATAATTCCAAACGGTTACCCTTACCATCAGAAAAATACTTAATAGCTCCATCTTCTCCAGTTAAATAATCATTATAAGTTAATTCCAATCCACTTAAACCCTGATTATCTATTCCAACATAACCTAAAACGTGACTAAGAAGCGAACCATACGGATAATAACGTTTACTTTCTTTTACTAAATATACTCCATCATAATTCAAATCATTTATCTTAGAAGCTATTTCATAAGATAATTGTCTGCCCTCAGGATGAACTCTTTCAATACTTGTTTTCTTAGTTACATGTTTTAACATATCATCGTAACTAACATTTAATATTTCACTTAAACTTTTACTAACCATTTCGGCATCTTTAATTTGATTAGGAATAATTACTAAACTAGTTGTTGTAAGATTACTAGCTAATACTTTACCATTTCGATCATATATTATTCCTCTATCAGCTCCAATAGGTAGTTTTCTACTCCATAAAGACTCAGCCAAAGTATTTAATTTTTCATAAGCAAAAACTTGAATATAAAAAACTTTTAAAATAATTATAATTAATAAACAAACAATAAATAAAAAGAAAATTCTAATTCTAGTATGTATTTCATTAGAAAACATATATAGTCACCTAAAAAAATTTATGAATAATAAGGTTTTGTTATTCATAATAAAAAGAATTATTTCTTATGAAGTGGTGTTAAGTTTTAAAGTTTGCCCTTTTTGAGAGCAGATACATAAGACAAAGAAAAAAAAAGACTGACAGACCAAAGTCTATGTCAGATCTAAACCCGAGTACATTGTATAAGCATACATATCTTTAATCATCAAAGCATATATTTGAATCATTCCTATTGTATCTTTTGTACTAAAATAATTTTTTATATAAAAGCCACATTTTTTATAGCAATTAATTGCTTTTTCATTATTTTTCAAAGGACACATTACCAATAATTCTGCATTTTTTTCTTTATATAAAAATTCAGATATTTTCTTTAATGCACAACTTCCAATTCCTTTATTATGTTCACTTATTTCCCCAATAAATATATCAATTTCATAAATACAATCACCTTTTAAAGAATACAGTTTTTTATCTTCATCATTAACTAATTTATATTGAATAATACCAACTGGTCTTTTTTTATATTCAATCATATAAACTGGAACTTTTGCAGTCTCTAAAGTTCTAGGATAATATTTTTCTTTTATTTCTTTATAGTTTAATTTTCTCTGTTCAAAACTAGAATATATTTCTTCTTCTTGATACCACTTTTCTAACAATTTATAATCTGAATCGATATCTTTTAATAATCTAATATTAACATCATTCATCACAATCACATCCTTTTACTAAAAAAGAAAAAGTAAAACAATTACCTCCTACTCCATAATTACCAATGAATCACTAAAATTTATTGTATATTTTATATCATATTTAGTATTTTTTCAAGAAACTGTTAATCTATGTTAATCCTTTTTTAAAATGTTACACATTGATTTTTTTTTAAATATTTGTACAATTAATTTATAGGAGCTGATGGTATGTTTGCAAATGATTTGAAATATAACAAAACTGGTAATGATTATGAAACTGGTTATAGAATTGTTTATTTATATAAAGATAGATATAGTATTGGTGCATACTGTAAAACAATTGAAGGATTTATGATTGGTTTTGCCAAATGTGACCCCATTATAGATGAAGATGATATTCCTAAATTTATTTCTATCAAAGATTTATTAAATAGATATTTAGAATCTATAAAAGACATTGAAGGAGTTGCTTTGTATAGTGTAGATGGTACCTGTATTGATAAACTTTATAAACAAAATATAAAAACATTAAAGTAGTTGTTGAATATTCTAGTACCATTGTCTTTTATTAAATTAATTACCATTTAATTTATTTCTTAAATCATCAATTTCTTTTAAAAACAAATCATATCCTTCTTGACTTACATAATATTTTTCTTTATTCATTTAAGACCTCTTTAAGAAATTTTTTTAGCAACAACGATCATTCTTCCATTGTCATTTGAATATTCACAAGTAATTAAAGTAATTAATTGTTCACCAAAATGTGCTTCTACACCAGTAGAATAAATTTCTAAATCTTTACAATTATTTATGTAATCATTATATTTTTCTTCACTACTTAAATCTTGACAATAATAATATCTAAAAACATTTTCTTCATCTTGATAAAATACTCTTGATTTAAAAACTGTTACAATTTCATATTTTCTTGTTTCATTATTTGTATAAATTTCAATTATTTTATGATTTTCATAATATTCTTTATTAGCATAATTTAATAAATTTTGAAACATTTCTTTATCTTTCATACTATGTCCATAAATAATAACATTAGAATTTACATTATCTAAATTAGAATCTTTATCAATAAATATTGAACCATAATTACTATATTCTTTTTGATAATTATGATTTAAGTAATAATCATTATCAATTCCTTGTAATAATGGATAATTAATATTACTATCATTTATTTTAATCCAACCTTTAACATCAGAATTTTCTACTTGTAATTTTTTTACTGTATCATAAATTTTTTCATTTATATTATCTTCTTTTTTTTCACTATTCTCTTCATTAGTAGTATTTGGAATAATTTCTTCAAAATCATTATTTATTTTTTGATCTCTAAAATTTAAATAATTAAAATAAAATGAGCAAAATATTAATATTCCTATTATGATGCATAAAATAATTATTATTAATTTTTTTGATTTTAATTTCATAAATAACTAATCCTTCTAATATAAAATAAAAGAGGTATAATTAAATCCTCTTTATATTTTTGCTTTTAATAATTATACCTAGAATGCTTACTGTAATTATTAATAATGTATTTATAATGGTTAAAATATTATTATCACCAGTTTTTGGAACATCATCTAAAACTCTTTCTGGTTCGTTTTTAGCTTCTTTAATAGCAACGACAAATGGTGAAAGTTCATTTACATTTATTTGAATTGTTCCATTAGTAATTTCTTGTTCAACTTCTTGATAAGTTCCATCTTTTTTCAAATGCAGTACTATTGCTTGCTTATTATTATTTTCTTTACCAAGATCAAAGATAATATTAACTCCATTTTTAATTTCACCTTTTATTAATTTAAATTCATAAGCATTAAGAATGGTATCATAACCTTTTTTCTTAGCAGTTTCAACAATGTTTAAATAATCTTTACTATCACCAGAAAGTTTTTCGCCCTCTATTACAACCCCAGTATCTTTAGAAGTATCTACTTTAACATTATCAATTAATTCATTTACATAAGAAGTTTTATCTTCATTACCATAAATATAAATATAGAAATTCTTAGCAGCATATAAAACATCATCTTTTATGAAATACAATGTACTACTATTATAATATTCATTTATTTCACCGATACCTTTATGCCCATTAATAATAATATCAACTCCTAGGTCATTAGCCATTTTATTAGCTCGACCTTCAATAGATAAATTATAACGTTTTTGAGCATCATTAATATTAAAAGTAGATGTTTTATCTTCTAACTCAACTTTAGATAGATAATCTTCTATTGTTTTAGCTGTTTTAGAATCATAATTTTTAGTGTTATTATATGTTACTTTAACAGTTTTCTCTGCCATATTAGCTACTCTATTAACATAAACATAAACATTAATATTATGAATATCATCAAAATCGCCACCAATAGAAACATTTAAATCAACATCAGATAAATCAAATGCTTTATCTTCTAATATTTTTTTAATTTGTTTAGTAATTACTTCCTCACCTGAATATATTACATTGTCACCTTCTACAGTAAAAAATTCAGATTCTTTAATATCTACATAAAGTTCATCAGGGATACTTTCAATTACACCTGTTGCTTTTTGTTTATCATCTGCTAAATCAACAAATTTCATATTATATCTACTAGCAAAACCTTTAGGCGATAACATAGCATTATCAGCACCGTCTTCAACTTCATCATAAGCATAACCATAAACAGTTACATTTTTAGATAAATATTCTTTTGCCTCTTTAGATAATTCATCAAAATCTACTCTCGTAATCCAAGGTACAGCTTCTGTATCATTATTAAATTTACTTGCAAAATGAATTTCTTTTAAATTAGTAAATTTTTCAAATAATGGTAATTCATAAACTCCTCCTTTTACCCCATTAATTTCTTCAGGAATAGTTATACTAGATGCACTATAATCAGCAAATTCGCTAATAGCATAAGCAGTACCATTTCCTTCAAAAATCCAGCCTTCTTTAGTTGTTCCAGCAATACCTGTTGTAGCTGCAAAAACTTGTGTACTTCCCATTAGAAATACTGTTGCAATAACTAAGATGCTTAAACATTTCTTAAACATAATTTTCCTCTTTTCTATCTCGAAAATATTATAGCATAAGATACTCTATTAAAGTCAAGACCTAAATCCTTTTTCTAAATCCTTTTTTTATTAACAATAGGAACTATCAATCAATTTTTTTATTATATTTGTTATCATAAAAGGCAATTATTATAGATCCTAGACTATTTCCTAATATCATAACTAATAAATAACCAAAAACTTTAAAAGAAAAGATGCCTGCTATACTAAAATAAAACATATTAGCTACACAATGTTCAAATCCACATAAAATAAAAGCCATAACTCCCATAAAAATAGTAATATACTTACTTATAACATCTTTTCCTTTTTTATAATTATTCACCGCAATATACATAATCATTCCACAAAAAATAGCTAATATAAATATACTTAAAATACTATCATTTAATTTAACATCTACTATATTTTTAGCTATTTCAATATAATTACTAAATCTTGTTAATCTTATTAAATTTCCAACAATAAATGTTCCAAGAAAGTTACCTATTAAAGATATTAATAATTCTAATAAATAATTAATTTTATTTATTAGTAAATATCCTACTTTACCAGTAAATAAATTAAATGAATATATACAAACTGTAAGTAATCCAAAAGAAAAGATAAAAGAACCAGCTACTTTATTTTCAATTGCTAAATAAGCAATACCGCCTATACTAATTAATATCCCAGCATATATTCCTTTAATTAAAAAATCTAAATATTTCTTCATATTTTTATCTCCATCTTCTAAGTTAACTTTTAATAATTATATCACTTATTAGTATATTAAAAAAGAGTATTTTACTACTCAACTTTTGTTTTGTGTCTATGCATAAATATAGCAAACTGTTTTAAAAATCATTATTTAATAGAAAATCAATTAAATTTAGATGAATAATACCATCACGTGATAAGTCTATTTTATCAAGAGAAATGACATATTTTGGGTAATTATCTTCAATAGTTTTATATGCTCCAAATTCTCTTTCAATTGCTTTATCATTTCCATTCATTTCATAAGTTACTTGAATATATTTAATATTTCCATCTTTCTTTGCTATAAAATCTACTTTCCCATTTTTAGTTTTACCTATATATACTTCATAGTTTCTATTTATTAATTCATTATATACTATATTTTCTAAAACAATATAATTTTTAAATTCAGGATTATTATTTTTTATTTGAGCAATTCCTAAATCAGTTGCATAATACTTATTTAATGTTTTTAAAATACCTTTACCAACAATATCATATCTATATACTTTTTTAATTATTAAAGCCTTACACAAAGCATCTATATAATTATAAAGAGTTTCATTAGATATTTTTTTATTTTCTTTATCTAAATATTTTATAATATTATCAGCTGAAAATTCACGTCCAGCTGTTTCAATTAAATATTGTAAAATCATATCAAATAAAACCGTGTCTTTTAAATTTAATCTTTTGACAACATCTCTTAAAATAATAGAATCATATACACTATGTAGATAATTTTTTATATCTATTTCATTTGTAAATTCACATCTATTTGGAAGACCTCCCCATTTAGCATAATCCCAAAAAGTATTTAAATCTTTTCCATCCTTTTTAGTTAAAGATACATATTCTTTATAAGATAAAGGATTAATATTAAATAAAACATATCTACCAGATAAAATTGATGATAACTCGTCTGATAACATTTTACTATTAGAGCCTGTTAAAAAGATACTTATATTTTTTACCTGAGCCCTTAATGAATTAACAACTTTTTCAAAATTGTCGACATTTTGAATTTCATCCAAAAATAAATAATATATCTTATTATCTTTAATTTTATCTTTGATATATTTATTTAATTTTTTATAATCTAATAGTTCTTCAAATTCAATAAATTCAAAATTAATAAATATTATATGTTC
>CANQZH010000042.1 GCA_947628245.1 uncultured Bacilli bacterium
GCAACAATTAAAACTAATATAGTTCCAATAAACATCACGGCACTTTTAAAAACGCCTCTTTTAAAACCAACAATCATCCCCATTAATAAAAATAAAATAATAATTACATCAATTAACATAAAATCAACTCTTTCCTATTTAATTATAATATATCTTTTATAAATTAGCAATTTCTCTTTTTTCTTCATTTTTAGCGGTTTCAAAAGATATTCTTTGTAAAACAAACATCATTACAATTACATTTAAACAAAATGAACCACCATAACTTAAGAAAGGAAGAGGAACACCTGTTAAAGGAATTAAAGCTAATATTCCTAAAAAATTAATTAATAAATGCAATAACAAATAAATAAATGTTCCATAACAAATTATTTGATTACGAATTAAATCAGCTCTTTTAGCTAACTTTAAAATCCGATATAACATATAAACATATCCTAAAATAATTAAAATACCTACTATAAGACCTAATTCTTCAACAATAATGGGAAAAATAAAATCCGTATGAGCTTCTGGTAAATATAAATATTTTTGAGTAGAATTACCTAGTCCAACCCCAAATAAACCACCATTATGAAAAGCAATAAAACCATTACAAACTTGATATCCCGTATCTTCCATATAACGGCTACAAGGAGCTTGAAATTGTAATCTTTGTAATTGACTACTATTAAATAAATCAGAACGAGAATATAAAAGAATAAAGGCTCCAACAATTAAAGCAATACCTAAATGTTTAATAATCTTTACTTTACTTTTTTTAGGAAAAGGAACAGTTAAAAAAGTAAAAAAAGTAATACCTGCAATAATAATTGCTCCTCCAAAATCCGGTTGTTTAGCAATAAAAACAAAAATTACTATAGCAATAATAATAGGAATTAAATTATAAGTAAACGGTTTATGTCTTTTAATACTATTTTCATAAAAAGTTGCCATGAAAATAATCAAAGCTGTTTTAGCAAATTCAGTAGGTTGAAAATTAAAAAAACCTAAATCAAGCCAACTTTGAGCACCACCAGCAATAATTCCATAACTAAAAACTAAACCTAAACTAATTAAAATAGCAATTAAATAAATAAAACCACCATATTTATATTTTTCAGTTGGAATCATCAAAACAATAAAACCAATAATATACGCCCCAATAACATAAATTAATTGTTTACCAAAAAAGTAATAAGTTGATACATCATAACGTAACACAGCTGAAACACTTGAAGCAGATAAAACCATAACAAGCCCAATAATGGTATACAAAATAGTTAAAACTAACAATGGTTTATCAATCCTGCGAAATAATATTTGCATATGCTACTCACCATAATCATCTTATCATACTTTATCAAACTTTTTGATAAAAATTTCTTTTTTTAATGTCAAAAAATGAATATTTTAATAAACTATAGTAGAAAGATTAAGGAGGTTACATATATGTATTATTATGGAAATAATGGATACTACGGTGGCGGATACCAACAACCTTGCTGCAACAATGGATATGCTGGATACACTTCAGGTTATGGAGCTGGAGCTGCTATATGGATCGTTTTATTCATCTTATTAGTTATCATAATTGGTGCAGGATGGTATGGTAACTATAACAATAACAACAATTAATCTAAAAAAGAATAGCCCAAAAACTATTCTTTTTAATTATCCTTTTACACTTTATTGACATTTTTTTATTATTTGTGATAAAATAGAACAAGTTTATGGGGTGATTACAATGATATTACCAGATTTAAAAATTCTAGATGAAAAAGATAAAAGATTACATCAAAAATCCAAACCAGTTACTTTTCCTTTAAATGATTCAGATAAAAAAATGATTGAAGATATGCTTTTATTTTTAAAAATGAGTCAAATTGAAGAAGAAAGAGTTAAATATGATTTACGAGCTGGTTGGGGAATGAGTGCAGTTCAATTAGGTAATTTAAAACGTTTTTTTGTAATAGCTGAAGAATTAGAAGATCATTCTTTTAAAGATTACATTATTATTAATCCGGAAATTATCTCTCATAGTGAAGAACTAATTT
Organism: uncultured Bacilli bacterium; assembly: GCA_947628245.1. Taxonomy (GTDB): domain Bacteria; phylum Bacillota_I; class Bacilli_A; order RF39; family UBA660; genus Ventrenecus. The sequence goes on from CANQZH010000042.1 coordinate 2,037, forward strand.
ATGTTGGTGAGGGTGAAGGATGTTTAAGTGTTAATCGTGAAGTTGAAGGAATTGTTCCAAGGTATGCAAGAATGACTGTTAAATATCAAAATATGAATGGTGAAGAAATTAAAATGAGAGTAAGAGAAGATGTTGCTATAGCCTTTCAACACGAAATGGATCACTTAGAAGGTATTTTATTTGTTGATAAAATTGATCCTAAAAATCCTTATAAAAATAAAGAATTTATGAGAGAAATATAAAAAAAATGAGTTACTGATCATAACCCATCATATGTAAAGCAAAAATTAAATCATTATATAGATCACTAACATTAGAACTATTATTTTGTTTAGCAAGCATTATATCTTGCCATATTTCATAAAGATGCTTATAGTCATCTTTTTTTCTTTCTTGTTCTTCACTAGTTCCTTCATTTAAAGTTTCATAAAAACTATTCATTGCTCTTTTAATAAATTCATCTAACTTTGTAAAATCCATTTTACCAACTTGCATTAATTCATAAATTTGATTTTCTTTAGTACAAATATTAGCTACCTTATTTTCTTTTAAATAATTAAAATTAGCTTTTACTAATCCAACTTCACTTCCAAAATCTTCTAATATCCATTCAGTTAATCTTAATTTTTCAAACATAGTCTACCCTTCTATCTTTAAATAATTATACAACTTTCTTTCCCATAAGAAAACCATTTTCAAACCCACATATATAAACTTTAATAATTTGATTAGCCTCTACTTCATCATTTATTTTAACTTTTAAATAATTATCTGTAATTCCAACATTATTTTGTAAAACTAAAACATCTAAAGTTTGATTAAGATATTTTTGATAATAATTTTTTTCTAATTCATTAGAAATATCAATTAATCTTTTACTTCTTTTTTTCTTTTCTTCTTCACTTACTTGATTATCCATTAAAGCAGCTTTAGTTTTATCTCTTCTAGAATATGGAAAAACGTGAATTTTGGCAAAATTAATTTCTTTAGCTGTATTAATTGTTTCTAAAAATAATTCTTCAGTTTCAAAAGGATGTCCAACAATAATATCAGTAGTAATAGCTATATCAGGTCTCACATCTCTAATCTTTTTAATAATTTCTTTATATTCTTTTAAATCATATTTACGGTTCATTAATTTTAAAATTTCATCACTACCAGCTTGTAAAGGAATATGTAAGTGATTACAAATTTTAGGATTATTTTTTAATTCTTCAAGAAATTTATCATTTAATTCAGTTATTTCAATTGAAGATATTCTAATCTTTTTTAAATTTGGTTCTTTACTTATTTCTCTAATTAAATCAGTTAAATCGTGATTAGAATTATAGTATGCTCCTGTATGAATACCCGTTAAAACAATTTCTTGATGATTATTTGCTACTAAATTATGAACTTCTTCTAAAGTTGTATTAAAATCTTTACTTCTTACACTTCCTCTTACAAAAGGAATTACACAATAACTACAAAAATTATCACAGCCATCTTCAATTTTAACAAATGCCCTTGTATGAGTTTCAAACTTTTTAATTTGCATATCTTCAAATGGTAATTGTCTATTTTCATTAATATATTCATATTTCTTTTGTTTGCTTAAATATTCTTTAATAATATTAACAATTTCGCTTTTCTTTTGATTACCTAATAAAATATCAATACCTAACTTTTCATATTCTTCCCTTTTATTTTGACTAGAACAACCACACACAACTAATAAAGCCTTAGGAAAAAGTTTTTTAAAATGTCTTACCATTTTCATTGATTTATGATCAGAAGTATTAGTTACTGTACAAGTATTTATAATAACAATATCAGGTTTTTCTTCATTTTCTTTAAAGCCATCTTTTAATAATAATTCTTTTATTATTTCACTTTCATAAGCATTAACTTTACAACCTAAAGTATAAATCAAAAAATTCATTTAAACCACCTCAAATATAACTAAAAATCTAACACAAACCATAATCATCGTCAAGAAAAAAACTACTATTAGTAGTTAATTTAATAAACGATTTAATTCTTTTAAAGTTTGCAAAAAAGCTTCTTCTCTTTCATAATGAAAAATAGTTGTTTCATCATTTAATTTTTCGGTATGTTCATTAATCATATCAGTTAAATTAATTTTTTTAGCTGGTATTACATCATCAACTAATTCAACTTTATCATATTGTAAATGTTTCTTATTAGATTCTTTTATTAATTCATCATAGCTAATAATAGCTTTTTGTTCTTGTTCTTCTTCATACGCTGTCATATCAACCAAAGGTTCAGGATTTTCAACTATTGTTTCTACAATGTGTTCTAAGTCAATATTATTATTCATCTCTTCACTTCCTATATTTGGTTTATCATCATCTTCACTTTTTAAGACATATATTAAAGCAATTGTTAATATTAATAATGCTAAAACTGAAAAATATAATATGTAATCAATAAAAGATAAACTGGATAAAATAGCAATTATATCATTTATTAATTTCACTTGATGTCACCTCTTCCATTTATAGTTTACCAAAGAATTTAAAAAGTAGGAAGTTAAATATTCCTACTTTACATAGTTGTTAACATATAAGGATTGTCAATACTACCATCTCCAGATGTATTTAATTTCTTAATAATTGTTATAACAGGTCTAATTCCTTTTTTATCACTTTCGGCGATATCTTTATTTAAACCATTATTATTAGCCGTAATATAATAATTAACTTTATTATCTTTTTTATTTAAAGTCATTGTCCACCAATCTCTAGTAATATCTTCTTTATTTAAATAAGAACCAGCAAGTAAAACATCATCAGCAGTCATTAAAGCAATTTTAGCACTTACCATTGTTCCCGGACAACTAACAACCGGTGATTGTTCATTAAATATTCTTTGTTCCGGTAAATAATAAATTACGCCTTCTTCTTCAATCTGAGCATTATCATCAGTACAATATTTAGAATTAGCAATATAATGATCATAATCTTTTAAATTAACATCATACCAACTAGTTAAATAACTATAAATAGTAGATTCATTAAAAGCAGTACTTTCACTTTCATTACTATCAAAAAAAGCACTTTCTTCTTCTAATAAATCATCTAATACCATACTTACAGTTCCATCAGCATTAATTCTGACAATTCGCCATAACTTATTTGCTAAACTAACATAATTATTAGCTACATTACCTTTAAAATAATAAACACTTCCCTCATCAGTAGTTGTTTCTACTAAACCATCAGCATTATCAGTTACAATTTGATTATTTTTTAAAACAAAACTTTTTAAACTATTATCAACAACCTCTTTTTCAATTTTTAAAGAAGCATTTAAATCTAATTTACTTGAATTATAAAAGATTAAAGTATAACTTTGAGTTTTAAAAGCCTCAATTTTAATTTGATTTTTAATTGTTTTTTGTTTAATATTATCTTCGATATTAGGAAATATTTCTTCTTTAGATATTAATTTATATGTAACATCATCACTAGCTTCGACATCTTGTAATTTAATACTATAATATTGTTCACTATCTAATGAATTAGTAATTGAAAAATTTATTTCATAGGTATCTTCATTAGTTTTAACTTGATTACCATTTAAATAATTAATTGATAAACCTTCTAAAACATTAATCATTGCCATAGTTTGTTCTTCTTCTTTTAAAAAGTTAACATATCCAACTTCCACAATAATTAATAAACCTATTAAAGTTATAATAAATGTCATAAAAATTTTATATTTTGTTCTCAATAGTACCACCCTACTCTAAATAAAGTATATAATTTTTAAAATTAGTTGTCAATTTTTTTACGTGATTCTAGATAATTTTTTAAGGATTTTGCAACTTCTTTAGGTAAAATAGTTTCTAATTCTTCGATTGATGCTTCTTGCATTTTTTTAACACTTCCAAATTTTTTAATTAATTCTTTTTTTCTTTTAGAACCTATTCCACTTATACCATCTAAAACACTTGAAATAGCCCCTTTACTTCTAATAGTTCGATGATAATTAATTGTATAACGATGTACTTCATCTTGCATTTTCGTTAAATAATGAAAAACATTACTATCTTTTAAAATCGGAATAACTTCTAGAGTATCACCATCTACTAAATCATTAGTACGATGTTTATCATTTTTCTTTAAACCACATACTTTAATATTTAAATTTAGACTTTGAAGAATTTCTTTACAAGCATTAATTTGACCAATACCTCCATCAACAATAATTAAATTAGGCATTTCACTTTTTTCTACTAAAGCTCTTTGATAACGACGATAAATAACTTCTCTCATCATATTATAATCATCATTCTTATCAAAACTAATCTTATATTTACGATATTCATTTTTAGCAGGAACTCCATTTTTAAATACAACCATACAACTAACCGACCAATCCCCAAATAAATTAGAATTATCAAATAAATCAATTCGATCTAAAATCTTTAAATTTAAAATTTTCCTTAATTCTTCTTGGGCATTAGAAGTTGTATTTTCTTTTCTTAAAATTAAATCTAATTCATTTTCTAAATTAATCTTGGCATTTTCATTAGCCATTTTAATTAAATGATTTTTTTGACCTTTAACCGGACTAACTAATTTATTTTCAAAATAAGCATTCATTACTTCCGTATTTATTTCTTTATCTAAAACAATTTCTTTAGGTATCTCGTGTCTAATATAAAAACTAGTTAAATAATTTTCTAAATCACTTACTAAATCGCTAATAACCGGAAAAATATCAGTATGTCCTCCAACTAATTTACCATTTCTTAAAAATAAAATTTGTACTGAAATATAACCATTATTAAAATAATAACCAACTACATCCCGATTAGTTAAATCTCTTAAAGTAATTTTTTGTTTATCTAAAACAATATTAATATAATCTAATTCTTTTTTTAATTCATTAGCTAATTCATAATTTAAAGATTCACTATAAGCATTCATTTTACTAATTAATTTATCTTTTAAGATTTTATCATTCCCATTTAAAAAACTTAAAATATCATTTTCCATTTTAGCTATTTCTTCTTTAGTATCTTTTTTCTCACAATAACCTAAACATTCACCAATATGATAGTATAAACATACTTTATGAGGATTACCATCACATTTTTTTAAAGGATATAAACGATTAAGTAAATTAACAATCTTTCTAGCAGCATAAGCATTAGGATAAGGACCATATAATTTTTTCTTATCTTTTTTCTTAATGTTTAAGTATCTTGCTACTTTAAGTTTAGGATAAGGTTTAGAAATATATTCGATATAAGGATAACTTTTATCATCTTTAAGTAAAATATTATATTTTGGATCATATTGTTTAATTAAATTAATTTCTAATAAAAAAGCTTCTAATTCACTAGATGTTACAATATATGAAAAATCAACTATTTCACTTACCATTTTAGCGGTTTTACCCGTATGAGTTCGATTAAAATAAGAATTAACTCTTTTATGTAAATTTTTAGCTTTACCAACATAAATAATTACCCCATCAGCATTTTTCATCTGATAACTACCTGGTAAATTAGGAACTTGTTTTAATTTTTCTTCTAACATCTAAATCACCCACTTCTAAAACTATTATACTTTATTTTTAAAAATTATTGTTATCAAATTTAGAATTTTATATAATATTTAAGAGGTGTTAAAATTGAAATTACTAAATACGTACACTTATGAAATAAAAAAATCAAAATTTATAGCCTATTATTATCAAATAGATAATCAAGAAGAAATAAAATTAATTTTAAATAATTTAAAAGAAGAACATAAAAAAGCTAGACATATTCCTTATGCTTATATTTTAAGTAATACAGCTGGTAAAAGTGATGATAAAGAACCAACTAACACAGCAGGTCTTCCTATTTATAATTTAATGAAACAAAAAGAATTAGAAAATAAAGCAATTTTTGTTGTTAGATATTTTGGCGGGACTAAATTAGGAGCTGGCAATTTATTAAGAGCTTATCTAACAGCTAGTAAAGAAGTATTAAATTAATACTTGTAAAATTGACGTTTGTTTGATAGAATTAAATACGTTAAAAAGAAAGGAGATATTTATGGCTAATATTAAAAGTTCTAAAAAAGCAATTAAAGTTATTGCTAAGAAAACTGAGAATAATCACGAATTAAAAGCCCGTGTACGTAATTGCATTAAGAACTGTGATAAAGCAATTATGGCTGGAGATAAAGAAACTGCTCAAAAACTCCTTGCTGATGTACAAAAATATATTGATAAAGCTTTCAGCAAAGGCTTAATTAAAAGAAATACTGCTGATAGACAAAAATCAAGATTAACTCAAAAAGTAAAAGGAATGAATTAAAAAACATTCCTTTTATTATTTTTTTTAACATATATTGTATAAAACAATAGTTTTTGCTAAAATAATAAAAGGATGATGTATATGAAATTCTTAAATAAAATATTTATTTCAATTTTTTGTTTAACCCTTATATTAATAACATTCATTAAGATGGATACTATTACTGATTTCTTTGTTCCTTTTATTGAACAAGATACTAAAATTGAAATAAGTCCCTCTAATAATTATAAAAAAGATATTAATTATTTATTTATTCAAAATACTAATAAT
>CANQZH010000043.1 GCA_947628245.1 uncultured Bacilli bacterium
ATTCTTAAAATTGGTTCAGCAAGTAATAATTTATCAGTTTTAGATAACTCTTCTTGACTTAATAATTTAACTTTATCAATAACATCTTCATTAAAATCTTTTTGAATACTATTTAAAATACTTTTTAAATCATTTTTATTACTTAAATCATCAGCTTTAATAATAAAACGATAATCTCTAACAAATTCTTGTTCTTCAATAGTTAAAGTAGTTAAGTCAAAATTTTCATCAATAACGGCTCTTAAAAAAGAATCTTTAGGAAACATAAAAAAGTTCATAAATAACGTTGATAGCCATTCTTGATAAACGGTATTTTTATTAAAATATTTTAATAAATAAGGTTTAACATCTTCATACATATGCGGATAACGATTAAGTAATTTCATTAAAATATAAAATTTTAAATCATCAGTAATATCTAAATTAGTAACATTTAAATTATCTTCAACTAAAATAAAAGTTGGATATGATTCATAAAATTTAACAATATTATCTTGTTTTGTAATCTTAGAATAATATTCATTATCAATTTTATCTAAATAAAAATAAGTAATTGATAATAATTTATTTTGTTTTAAAGTTTCAATAATCTTTTCATAAAACTCTTTATCTATATCTACTAAATAATTCATAATAATATTAAAATGTTTTCTAAAATAGAAAAATTCATTATTATTAGTTAAATCTTCTAATTCATCTTTCTTATATTTTTCTAAAATATTTCTAATATAATCAATCATTTCTTTTAAAATAATTTTCTTATCAATACCATAAATATATTTACCAAAAAATTTAACCATTGGATATTCATTTTTTTGTTCAATATGATAAATTATATTTTTTTCAATTAATTCTTTTAAATTACTAAATTCATCAGGATATAAATAATATAAATATTCATATTCATTAAAACCTTTTAAAGAACAATAAATTAATAAATCTTCTCGATTAAAATATTGATGATATTCTTCTAAGATATTTTTCTTTCTTACATCTCTTAAAATTTCTTTATATATATCTTTATTAGACTTATTCATTTGCCAAACTATATCAGAAACATAAAAAACTTTATTCTTCCATTCATAAGAAGTTAAATCACATAAAATTTGAAGTCCAGGACAAATTGTAAAAGAATCAACAAAATCTAAAATTTGAATTTTAATTAAACCATAACTTGTCTTTAAATAGAAATTACCTTTATCATAATCAAGTTTCCCAGTTATTTTAGTATTATATATTTGATAATCTTCTGATTTATAATTTAACAGTTCCATAAAATCATCTAAAGAAATTAAATATTTTAAAATACTATTAAAATAAATTCGAAATAAAGCATCAGTTCCCATCTCACAATTATTAATAAATATTTTAACTTCACTTTTTAAAGTATCAGCTTCTTTAGCTAAATAATTTTTAATATCCTCATTTAAATCAAAATTAAGATAATCATCATACTCTCTTTCAATTAACTCACCATTAAAATACATTGGAATTACTTCTACATTTTTACCTAAATATTCATTTTTATTTTCAAAAACATTTTGCTTATTATTAATAACAAAATTAGCTAAATATTCCTTAGGATTACGATAAAACTTTCTAAAAGTTTGAAGTTCATAATAAAATAGACGATACTCTTCATCTTTAGCTAATTGTTGTTTACTAATTATTTCTTTGAAATCAAGAGGAATATGTAAAACAAAATCATTATCCCAAGTCATAATCCGACATTTAGTAATAATTAATTCAATAAATTTAGCAAAATTAATATTATTTTTTAAATATTTAAACCAAGCATATAACCCATTTAATTCATTTTCATAATTAAGCATAAAAGCTAAGCTTTTAGCATAATAAGAAATATCTAAATCTTCAACCATAGTAAAAATTTCTTTATTAGTTAAATGTAAAATAGAAGATAAATAACTTAAACTTTTAGTCGAATTAGCAAAATCAAACATATTTTCATAATCTTTACTTTGATATAATTTTAAAATAATTTTTTCAATTCTTCTTTTAGCTTCATTATTACTTTTTAAATCAGCCATTACTAAGCGTTTAGTATTTTTAACAATTATATGATAATGTTCTAAACAATACTCCACATAATCTAAATATAAAGCGTGTTCTTCTTCGTTAATTAAAACATCATAAATAAGATCATCATATAAAGAAACATCAATTAAATGTTTTTTAAAATAAGCGTTTTGATAATCTTTGCCTAATAAATACAAGCTCATTACAACATCTTTGTTAAACTCATTAAGATGACTAAATAAAACATCTTTAATTGCATCTTTAATTCTCGCATCAACATTTTGATATATCTTTAAGGCTAAAGTAAAATTATTTTCACAATAATAATTAAATAATTCTTTAGTTATATCTAAATTTTTAGAAGTTTTAAAAGATTTAATAATTTGTTCTTCATTTAATTTATTTAATTTTTCAATTAATTTTAAAACGTCATTATTCATCAAATCACCACAATCTTATAATAATTATAATTATTTTTCTTGAGATAGTCAATTTTATTAAAAACATTAAAAATTCAAAAATATACGCATATGTTACAAAAATAATTTGCAGCCGAGTTAAATGTAACTATGTAAACTATATGTTGTTGAAAATAAGTAGAACAACACCTGATTACGAGATGTTAGTTAAAATAGCAAACTATTTTAGAGTTTCAGTTAATAGCTTTCTTCTTTTTAGATATCTATAGAATTATTTAACCAAACAACCCTATTTATTTTTACATACTGTTAAGTAACATTTGACAATTAAAATTAATGAGATAAAATATATACAACATTTGGTTTATTAGACAATCCAATGATTATATTAAAGAATTATTGAAAGAAAGTGATGAAAATGTGTAAATTAGGAGATATTATAGTAGTTAAAGAGTTTAAAGACCAAAATGGTATAACTGTTCCAAAACATTCTTTCGTAGTTATAAATGATGAACCAGACTATATTGAAGGTTTTGAATATGATTTTGTTTCCAATATTATGTGTAGTTTTCACGATGAAAAACAAAAAAAGCATAAACTTAGTATAGAAGGAAATTTGGAAATAAAACCAGAACGAATTCACGGGCAAAATATAAATTCTAAAGGCGGTTACATAAGAGCAGATGAATTATTTTATTTTAGTAAAAAGAAAATTGAATACAAAGTTATAGCACATATGGATGATGAATTACTAGATGAACTTGTACAATTAATTATAAAACTTCACGATAAAAATAAAGAACGAAATGTTATTACTAATTTATAATTTGACAAACTTCTTACAATTTGTTAGTATAAATCTCAATTTCTTGTTGTTACATTCAATTTTTTTGGATATAATAATATTAAAATAAGGAGGTTATTGATATGGGAAAAAAAGATATTACTAAATTTCCTAAAGGTTTTTTTCAATTAAAAAGACCTACAATAACTACCAGTGAGGCTTTAAAAGATGTAATTCCATTTGAATGGAAAGAAAGTAAAGGAAATAATAAAAAACAAATTACGAAGTTAGTAAAGAAAAAGGGCTAACTTTTACAAGAGCAGAAATACTTTTTACGGTATTGTTTAAATACAATACTATGACAAGTGCTGTTAGGCATTCTACAAAGGGGCTGTTGGGAAATTAAATAATTAATTTCTTGACAGTTTCTTTTTGCTTTAAAAAAACTACTTGCACAAGCAAGTAAGACTATAAGAAAAACTCACATACACAAACAAGAAATTTTTTTAAGTATTAATTATAAAAAAAGGCAAGTCATTTCCTTACCAACTAACCTCTTCAACATTATCTTCATTATCTTTTTTAAATTGTCTAATTTGATAATTACTAAAACGATAATTATTAAAAGATACTTCTTCTAAAATTCCTAATTCTTGTAATAAATCAATAACTCTATCTGAATTTTCATTTGATAAATTTCTTTTATTAATTGCTTCACTTATAATATCTACTAAATAATCTCTTTGATAAATTTCTTGATTTTGTTCCATAATAACCTTAATAAAATAAGTTAAATTTCTTGCTTCTGCAACATTCTTTTCTTTTACTTCTCTTTCAATAATTGCTAGTTTAAAAAATTCATCAAATTCACTAGCATCTTTAGGAATATTTCCATCCATTCTAATTATTTGAATTAACTTATATAATCTAAAAGGTACTCTAACTAATTCTTTTAAATTATCATCATTAAAAATATGTTCTAAAATTAAAGAAGCTAAATCAGAATTATCAGTATTTTTTTCAACAAATAACTTAATTTTATCATCAGTTAATTTTTCAATAATATATGGTTTAACATAATCAGTAACCGTTATCGTATTAATCTCCCGATCAGTTAAAATAACTTTAACTTTATCATAATTAACAATAAAATCATTTAATTCTTTAACAATTTTTCTTCTTAAATCTTCATTAACAATTTCATTAATTCCATCAAAATAAGCATTAATATAACCATTAGTTAATAATTCTTTTAAAACATCAATCTCACAATTTAAATGGTCTTTATTAGCCATAGCCTCCAATACAGAAGTATTTTCATCTAAATCTTTTAATGATACTAATACAGGAATTCGATTATTAAATTCTTTAGCATCATTATAAACTAAATAATTAAGTGTACTAGTTTTTCCCATACCAGCATTACCAAGTAATTTAATTCGGCAATTATTATTTTTCTTAATCATATCTACTAAAGTAATAACTTGATTAGTCTTATCTTTTTCTTTACCATCTAATAAAATATATTCAAAAGAAGGACGTTCTTCATATTCTTTAATTTTTCTTTTCATATAATTTTGAGCATCAGTTTTATCTTGATAATTAACACGATTTAATTCTTTTTCTAAGTTCTTACGAAATTTACCAGCAACTTCTAAATAAACAATTAATATTTCTTTTAAATATTCCCATTTTTGAGTTACGGATAAATCTCTATCCGCGTGTGAAACTTCATTTCTTAAATAATATAAACTAGCATATATTTTCATCTCAGGCGTGAAAGATTGATTTTGAAAAGGATTCTTATAATTTTGTCTTAAATTATTATATTCTTCATTAGAAATAATTTCTAATTTTTTTAAAGCTTCAGGAATCGATAATGAATTCATCATTTGGCCATTTTTCTTAGCTTCTTTAATTGCTTCATTAGTCAAAGTTCCATTTAACCCATTAATAGCTTTATAATAATCAGCATCTTTTAAATAAATAAAAATCTCTAAAAACTGCGCTACTTTTTGAATTTTCTCTAAATTTAAACAATTAGGATTTCTAGCAATCTCATTTAAATGATCTGCTATTGAATTTTTTAAATTAGCTAATCTTTCTAAATTTTCACTTATTCTTAAAGCAAGTTCTAAACAATGAATTTTATTTTCAACATTACTAATAACATATTCATTTAACCGACCCTTATCACTACTAACTTCTTTTATAATAAATTTTTTAGTTTCTTCAGAAAACATTTCTACCACCAATCTAATTATAAAATTAAATATATTCTATGTCAAAATTATTTTTTTCGTTCTAAAGTTAATGGTTTATCATCATCAACTATTTCAGTTACTTTATCAAACATCTTTTGACAAGTCTCTGTTTGGGCAAATAAAGCTCCAGCGGTAATTGCCCCAGTTAATATTAAAAGTTCAATAATCTTTCTTTTAATTTTTTTAATATTATAATCATTTTTAGTTATCTTTTTTTCATCACTATTTATAAAAATTTGCCATTCATTCAAACTATCTTTTTCTTCAATTTTAGTTTTATATTTCTTTAAAAAAGTAAATAATTCCATTAATAAATAAGTTTTATCTTCTGGTATACAATCAATATAAGTATGTAACATTTCTGCTAAATCATAAGCATAATAAAAATCATCAGTTATTACAATATCAGCATTTTTAACAATATTACCTTCATCTAATAAATTTTCTAATTCTTTTTTTAATTTTCTAAAAAATTTTAATCTTACTTGTTCATTTTTCCATTCATCACTATCTTCTAATTTTTTTTCATTTATTAAATATCTATCACATAATTCATAAAAATCTATACAAAATTTATATTGTTCCTTCTTCACTTACATCACTCCCCGTTAATTTTTTAATTTCTGTATAAATTATCGATGCACTATTAAAAGTAGATTCTTTTTGCATCATCGCTTTTAAATGACTTCTTTTTCTTACATCATCTAATAAACTATCAATTTCTTCTTCTAATTTTTTAGAGGTTAAATTACTTTCTTCAATCATAGATATACAACCCTTATCTAATAACTCTTTAGCATTATAATATTGATGATTATTAGCTACATTAGGACTAGGAATTATTATCGATGGTATTTGTAAAGCTAAAATTTCCGATAAACTTCCAGCTCCAGCTCTTGATACAACAATATCGGATATTTTAAGTAAACCAGGTAACTGTTCAACATAAGGTAAAACTTTAACATTATTTGGAAAACTAGTATTTTTAGTAAAAGCTTGATAATGCATTTTACCTGTAATATAAACTACTTCATAATCTTTATCTTTTATATTCATTAAATAATTCTTAACTTTGTTATTTAATGAATCACTACCCAAAGAACCAGCCACAAAAGTAACTAATCTTTTACCATTAGTTAAACCCAAATCTTTTTTATCTTTTTTAGGAATACTCAAAGCTTTAGCTCCACAAGGATGACCAGTATAAATAATTTTACCATTAGTTTTAAAATATTCTTTACTTTTAATAAAAGTAACACCTATTAAATCAGCATATTTAGCAATCATTTTATTACTTTTACCTGGAATACTATTTTGTTCATGAATAAAAGTTTTAATATTAAGTTCTTTAGCCGCTTTTAAAACCGGATATGTTACATATCCCCCTACTCCAATAACAACATCAGGCTTAAATTCTTTCATAATTTTTTGACATTTCTTAATAGCTATCTGAATACAAAAAATATTTTTAACATCTAAAAAAATATTTTTCGTAAAACCATACATAGTTAAAGGAATATATTTAATACCTAATTTGGGAATTAAATCTTTTTCCATTCGATTATGAGTTCCAATATATAAAACTTCTAAATTCTTTTCTCTTTTTTTAAATTCATCTATTATGGCTAAAGCTGGATTAATATGACCCATCGTGCCCCCAGCAGTTACAATTATTTTCATATAATCAACCTCTTAATTAAGTATATCAAAATATTTTTAAAATTAGACGAAAAATCTTAATATTTTACATATACTTTATTAGAGTTGATGATTAATGTTTAAAAAATTTGATAAAATTTTATTTATAACAGTTATTGTAGTTGCTATTTTTGGAATTATTATGATTTATTCAGCAAGTAGTATATGGGCTGAGTATAAATTTAATGATGCTTTTAAATTTGTTAAAAATCAAAGTTTATTTTTTTTAATTGGAATTAGCCTAATGATTGCAATAAGTAAAATAGATTATCAAATATTTAAAAAAAAGGCTAATTTAATATTAGGAATTTGTTTTATCCTTTTAACATTAGTTTTAATCCCGGGAATTGGTTCAGTTAGAAATGGATCTAGAAGTTGGTTTGGCATAGGTGGTTTTGGAATTCAACCAAGTGAATTTGCCAAAATAGGTTTAATTATTTATACAGCAAAATATTTAAGTAATAATAAAAAAGAACTTAGAAGTATTAAAAAAGGTGTTTTACCAATATTACTTATTATTGGTCTTTTCTTTTTATTAATAATGTTAGAACCAGATTTTGGAAGCGCAATGGTTATTGTCTTATCTTTAATTTCTTTAATTTTTATAAGTGGTGTAAAAATATCTTTTTTTCTAAAAATAGGTTTAGTAGGATTAATAGGTATTGTTGCTTTAATTATTGTGGCACCTTATCGAATGGCAAGAATTGTTTCATTTTTAAATCCTTGGTCAGATCCCCTAGGAAGTGGTTTTCAAATAATTCAATCATTATATGCAATAGGACCAGGTGGACTTTTAGGTCAAGGATTTTTAAAATCCCATCAAAAACATTTTTATTTACCAGAACCTCAAACTGATTTTATATTCTCAATTATTTCAGAAGAATTTGGCTTTTTAGGAGTTTTAATAATAACTAGTTTCTTTGGTTTTATCTTTTATCGTACAGTAAAAATAGCATTAAAAACAAATGATTTATTTGGTAAATTTCTAGCATTTGGTATCGGAATAAGTATCATCATTCAAGCAACATTAAATTTATGTGTAGTTATAGGATTAATCCCTGTAACAGGTGTAACATTACCATTTTTTAGTTATGGTGGCTCATCATTACTAGTAAGTATGGCAAGTATCGGAATTATTTTAAATATCTCTAAAAATAGTTGAAATAAGATTGATATATGAACAATTGTTTGCTATATTTTAATTACAGCACAACAAGGAGGAATTTTATATGAATAATGTCATACTAAATAAACAAGTAAAAATAGAGAATATGATTTATGAAGTAAGAGGAAAGCAAGTT
>CANQZH010000044.1 GCA_947628245.1 uncultured Bacilli bacterium
GACTTTGACTCCTGCATTCCGCTGGTTCGAACCCAGCCGAGGCAGCCATTTTATATTTTTTGGTTCGCTAGCTCAGTAGGTAGAGCATTTGACTTTTAATCAAAGGGTCTCGGGTTCGAATCCCGAGCGAGCCACCATCGTTTTGTACTTTAAAGCCCTATAAATACGGGCTTTTTAATATTTTAGGGTATTTGATTGAAATTTAAAAATATAGCTAAAATTTGCTTGTTTTTTACTCTACAACTAACAAACAACTAACAAATATTTTTGTGGGCTAAATTGATAGTTTCAATTAATTGATTCACTTTCTTATGTGTATACACTCCTTTCGTAATATCATCTACAGCATGACCTAAAATAATTTTAACACATAAATCATTGGCATGTTGATTATCCAGTTCAGTTGCCAAAGTATGACGACCATCATGCGGTTTATGATCTAAATTTAATTTATTTAAAATATCTTTATAAATATCTAAGTATCTTCTATATTGTATTTTTTTATCATTCAACTCAATCAAAAAATTTTTATTACGTTTTAAAAGATTGCTAATAATTGGTACTAAATCATTATGTATTGGTATAATTCTATCTATTCCAGCTTTTGTTTTAATTCCACCAACCATATATCTTTGTTCAATAAAAACATTTTTAATTTCAATTTTTAACATTTCACTTGGTCGCATTCCAGTATAAATAGAGATAAGTATACTATCTACAAATGGAACATTCAAATTATCCCATAAAATTTTAATTTCATCATATTCAAAAGGTTTATGTATGTCTGATTTACAATTAGAACCTATTTTTAAGCCCATAGACCAATTTTTTAATAAATTCATATCTAATTGATTATTACAATAATTAAATACTTGAGAAGCTATTAATTTGATATATCTTTTGGTATTAAATCCTTTATTACATAAATCTCAGTTTTGAAAAAAGTGGTGTCTTTAAATCTTTAATTTTTATATCAAAAAGTGGTTTACAATAATTTGAACAAATAGATTGATAAGCATTTAAATTTGATTTAGAAATACTTTGTTCCTTTTTACACATATCAACCCATTGATTAAAGACTTCTATAAATGTAATTCGCACTAAATCACAATCTATTAAAGGATTCTTATTATATTCTAAAAGCATATTTAAAGCCTCTGTTTTTGTTTCAGCATAACCTATAATTTTTTTAATTTGCTTACCATTATCATCCCAACCAAATGTTTTAGCAATAGCATAAGGTCTACGTCTATTTCCTGATAATTTATATATACTTCCATATCCGTTTGGAAGTCTAAAACTCTTACCCATATTAATCATTCCTTTCTAACTTGCAAAGGAACTTTTACTATGGTACAATTAATACATAGAAAAATTCCTTATTTGCGTATGTGAGTTTTTCTTATACCCTTACTTGTTGGTAGCAAGTAGGGGATTTTTTATTTATTTTGTTATATTTTTACTTATTTTTGCATATACTAATTTGACAAATATTATTTTTAGTAATAATATTTAGTCAAGTGAGTGAGTAGTTCGCTGAATTGCTGAAGGGTATATGTAATATATACCAGCAAGCTAGCCTTGTGGGTTCTTTCAGGCAGGGGAAAACTCACTAAACTTTGGTTTTATCGACCGTATGGCTATTACTATTGTAATAGCCATTTTTGTGTCAAAGATTTTATTATTTCACTATATAGATTAAGTAATTATACTAGCATATTTGTTAATCTATTTTTCAACTGTTTCTATGTTTATATCATTTAATGCTTCATCATTATTATCGAAGTTTTTAATTATATTAAATAGCCTTTCATTTTTATATATCCGTTCTCTGCCTATTTTATCACTTGACAAAAAGCCTAAATTAACTAGAGTATCTAAATATTTTTGAGCAGTTTTATCACTTACCTTTAATTGCTCTTGTATATATGGTATTTTTGTATAAAATTCAAAAAATAATGCTTCTAATAACTCTTTTGAATATATTTTTGATGAAATTGGATTATTTTTTAATTCATGTTTCATGCTTATTATTTCATTACTTATTTTGTTAATCATATTTATGGTTTCTTTAGAAGTTTGTTCTATTCCTTTTAACAAATATAGTATCCAATTTTCAAAATTTTGGGATTTTCTAGTTTCTTGAAATAATTTATAGTATTCGATTTTATTCTTAATAATATATTTACTTAAGTATAAAATAGGGGTTTCTAATAAATCCATATATACTAAATATAGTATATTTAGTATTCTACCTGTTCTTCCGTTTCCATCATAGAAAGGGTGTATTGATTCAAATTGATAATGTATAATTGCTAATTTAATTAATGGGTCAATATCATCATCAATACTATTAATATATACTTCTAAATTATTTAAATAATCAATTATTTCATTATATGTTTGCGGTGGAGTATATATAATTTCGTTTGTAGTGGTATTTTTAATAACTGTTCCAGGAGTCTTTCTAAATCCGGCATTATTGTGCTCTATTTTTTCTTGTATTTTTGTTATTGTGTTTTTGGTTATTAACTTATTTTCTTTTACAGATTTATATCCTTCCCATATAGCACTTCTATAATCTACTACTTCTTTTGCTTCTGGAGTAGTATTACTAGGATTTATCATTGCTCTATATATTTCATCATGTGTTGTAACAATATTTTCTATACTAGAACTTGTTTTTGCTTCATTAATCATTATTGCGTTAATAAGTACATTTTGGTTTGGGATAGTTTTAGCTACACCTTTTAATTCTGCTAATGAACGGCTTGTTTTTGCTAATTGCTTTAGAACTTTAGTTGTTTCCAAATTTTGTTTTAAAGGTAATTTTACTAGTATATCTTTTTCCATTTTTTCCTCCTTTTTAAATACCGGAAATATTTTCTGGTATTTATTCGATACCGGAAGAAAATACATTTTTTTTCCGGTATTTGTTTTAATAATATTTAGCAATTTTATTTAATTATTATTTTTTCAATGTTCTTTAATCTTCACTTCCTTTCAATAATTCTTTTATATAATTATCAGCTTCATATAATAAACAAGATGTTGTATATATTATATCTCATAAATAATAAATATCAAATACCTTCCAAATAGCTATTTTTAGTTGTATTTTTTTTCTTTTTTTTATATTAATTTTGTTATTAAATATATCTAAAAAACATTTAATAAATGTAGTTTAAATTTTTTTAGATAGTTCTTTCATAAACTGACAATTTTTGCCAAAAATATTTGATAAAATCCTTATAAATTCTAAAGAAAGGAATAAAAAATATCACAATTTTGTCATTTTTCTTTTATTTTAACCTTGTGTGGTTAATAAGTTTTAAGACTTAATTGATATACTTTTTATAAGGTGGTAAAAGTGAGACTGTCAAAGGCAATATCAGAAAAAATATTAAAAATTTGTATTGAAAAAAACATTACTCCTAATAAATTAGCGAGTATTTGTTGTTTAACTCAAAGTACAGTTCAAAATCTTATTAACGGGAAATCACGAAATCCTAAATTATTAACTATTATAAGAATTTGTGAGGGGTTAAACATTGATTTAAAAGATTTCTTTGATGACGAATTATTTGCCATGATTGAAAGGGAAGATTAAAAATGAAAGTTATTGAAGAAAAAAATAAAAAAATTTTATATTTAGATGAGGGAGAAGAAATATTAGTTAAAACTTTATTTAAAAATAAAGTTGGAATTAATATTAAATGTCAAGATCATTCATTATATGTGGATGATATTATTTTAAAAAATATTAAAAATATGAGTATCGAACAAAAGGAATTAGCAAAGTTAAAAGATTATAATAGTAAAAATGATTTGTAACTTTAAAATTCCTTTTTTTCATTGTATAATGTTTTTATAATGTGGAGGGAAAATTATGGATTTAACTAATAAAGTAGCGGTTGTAACTGGTGGAGCTATGGGTAATGGTTTAGGTATTGTAAAAGTTTTTTTAGCTAAGGGGGCTAAAGTTTATATTTTAGATTATAGTGATGAATTAAAAAAGACGATTAAAGAATTAAAAAAAGATTATTCTAATGTTAGTGGATATATTGTAGATATTAGAGATATGAAAATGTTAGAAGAAATTGTTAAGGATATTAAAAAAGAAGAAAAGAAGATTGATATTTTAGTAAATAATGCTGGTGTTGCTAAATTAGATGCTTTTGAAAAAATGAGTGATGAATTAAGAGATTATCATTTTGATATTAATATTAAAGGAACTTGGAATGTTACTAAAGCTTTTTTACCTTTATTAAAAAAGAGTAAAGCTGGACGAATTATTAATTTATCAAGTGTAACTGGACCAATGGTTGCTGATGTAGGTGAAGTAGCTTATGCAACTACCAAAGCTGCTTTAATAGGATTTACTAAAGCTTTAGCTATGGAATTAGTTGATAATAATATTTTAGTTAATGCTATTTTACCAGGATATATAATGACACCTATGGTTCAAAATATTGCGAAAGAAACTGATAGTGAAGATCCTAAGAAAGTAATTGAAAGTATTCGTTTAGGTATTCCTTTAAAAAGACTTGGAACTACTTTAGAATTAGGTAATTTGGCTTTATTTTTAGCAAGTGATGAATGTAGTTATATAACAGGACAGACTATTGTTATTGATGGAGGAAATACTTTACCTGAAACTAATAGTGTCGGAGGTAGTTTATGAAAAATAATAAAGGTTTTAGTGTAGTTGAATCATTAATTGTAATTGGTATTTTAATTGTGGCTATTTTAATATGTAGTTTATTTGTGGTTAATATGTTAGATAAAGAACATAAAAAAGTTTTTAAAACTGAAGTTATAAGAGCAATGCAAGCAGCATCAAGTGCTTATCAATTAGATTTAATGAATAGTAAAGTAAATAAAAATAGTAAAGTTTGTTATTCTATAGATTGGTTAAAAGCTAATAATTTATTTATTTTAGAAAGTAAAGAAGAATATAAGGGAAGTGTTTTAATTGAATCTAATGAAGATGGGCAAATAATTAATTATACAGCTTGGATTAATAATGAAGATTTTTATGTTAAACAAGCTAATTTAACTAATTTAAATATTAAAGGAAAAGCTTATGAGAATGGTATTATTACGGAAAAAGGTGAAATGCAAGCATCATTAGATTGTGAAAATGAAGAAGGACAGACATTAAGGAAGTGAAGTTTATGATTATTGGAAGTCACGTTGGTTTTGGTAAAGATCAATTATTAGGAAGTGTTAAAGAAGCAATATCTTATAATGCTAATACTTTTATGTTTTATACAGGAGCTCCTCAAAATACAATGCGTAAAGAAATTGATGAAAATTTAACTAAAGAAGCTCAAAAAATAATGATTGATAATAATATAGAAATTAGTAAAGTTATTTGTCACGCCCCATATATTATTAATTTGGCTAATAATATTGATTTAAGTAAATGGCAATTTAGTATTAATTTTTTAAAGGAAGAATTAAGAAGATGTGATATATTAGGAATTTCTTATATGGTTTTACATCCAGGAAGTGCTGTTAGCCTACCAAGAAATGAAGCTTTACAAAATATTGTTGATGCTTTAAATTTAGTTTTAGATAGTTCTTCTAAATGTAAAATATTATTAGAAACTATGGCTGGTAAAGGAAGCGAATTAGGAATTAATTTAGAAGAATTAAAAATGATTATTGATAATGTAAGGTATCCTTTAGGAGTTTGTCTTGATACTTGTCATTTAAATGATTCAGGAGTAGATTTAAATAATTTTGATGAATATTTAGATAAATTTGATGAACAAATAGGTTTAGATAAAATATATTGTATTCATATTAATGATAGTAAAAATAGTATTAATTCTCATAAAGATCGTCACGAGAATATTGGATATGGTACTATTGGTTTTGATAATTTAATTAAAATTATATATAATGAAAAATTAAAAGATGTTCCTAAAATATTAGAAACACCTTATGTGGGAAAAGATATATTAGATAAAGAAAGAATATATCCTCCTTATAAATTTGAAATAGAAATGATATTAAATAAACAATTTGATGATCAACTTATTGAAAAAATCAATGAATATTATAAATAATGACCATATTTTTGATAATAGATTTTAATTAATTGTTTAATTTTAAGAAAATTTTCATCACTAAATTCATTTTTATAACGTTCAAGATTTAAACTATTGGGATTAGCTAGAATGGTTTCCCAATTTTTTTTAACAAATTGATAAGTAAAGGATAATTCGTGTTCATTTAAATTAACATTATTATTAATAGCAAAGTTATTTACATCAGTAATTGTTAGTTTATCCATATATCTTTTAATTAATTCAAACATAATATCACCTATCTATAGTGTATGAATTATTAAAAAAATTGAATACTAAAGATAGGTGATTTTAAGTGAATTTAAAAACAATTGTTACAATTTTTTTTACTATATTTTTAAGTGTTTTATTAAATATTAATTTTAATCATCACGATGAATATGCTCAAGCTTTAAAAATTAAAACTGAATCAATTGTAAGTGGATCATCAGCGCCTAGAGGAAGAATATTAGATCGTAATGGTAAAGTTTTAGTAGATAATGTAGGAGTTTTAAATATTGTTTATCATAAGAAACCTAATATTAAAGTTGAAGAAGAATTAGAAATAGCTAAAAGTTTAGTTGATTATGTTAAAGATTATAAAGTTAGTGAAAAAATGTTAAAAAATTATTATTTAATTAAACATAATAATGGAGATGATTTAATTACTGATGAAGAGTATCGACTATTAGATGAAAGAAAGATTAGTAATGAAGATATTTTAAATTATAAGTTAGAGCGAATTAAAGATAGTGATTTAGAGTATACTGAATATGAGAAAAAAATTATTTATTTATATTCTATTATGAATGATGGATATTATTATCAAGATAAATATTTATTAAAAGAAGTTAGTGAAGAAGAAGCTTTAAAAATAATGGAACAAAATTATGATTCTTTAAGAATTGTTGTTAGTAGTAAAAGAGTTTATCCTTATGGGGATACTTTAAAAGATATTTTTGGATCTATTGGAAGTATTCCTAAAGAAGATAGTAAAGATTATGTAGAGAAAGGTTATAGTTTAGAGGATGTTGTTGGTATTAGTGGGTTAGAAAAAACTTATGAAGAAACTTTAAAGGGAAAGAAAGCTACTTATTTAGTTAATAGTGATTATTCTCTAGATTTAGTTAGTGAAGAAGAAAAAGGCAATGATTTAGTTTTAAATATTGATATTGATTTACAATTAAAATTAGAAAATACTTTAAAAGAAGAATTAGCTTTAGCAAGAAAGAAAAAACAAAGTGTATATTTTCACGATGCTTATAGTATTATTGGTGAACCTTTAACAGGTAATATTTTAGCTATGAGTGGGGTATTAATAAATGATGATGGTAGTTTTAAAGAAATTAGTGGAACAATGCTTTCTTCTTCTTTTACAATGGGAAGTGTTGTTAAAGGGGCTAGTTCAACGGTTGGTTATATGACTAATGCAATAACTGTTGGAAAAAAAATTCTTGATAGTTGTGTAAAACTTTATTATGAACCAGCTAAATGTTCTTATAAAAGATTAGGATATGTAGATGATATAACAGCTTTAAAAACATCTAGTAATTATTTTCAGTTTATAACAGCTATTAATTCAACAGGTAATAGTTATCATTATAATATGAAATTTGAAGTAAATGAAGATAATTTTAAAACTTATCGCGATACTTTTGCATCTTATGGTTTAGGTTCATTAACTAGTATTGATTTACCTAATGAAAAGATTGGAATGATTGGTAAAACGGTAAGTGGAGATTTATTACTTAATTTAGCAATTGGACAATATGATACATATACACCTGTTGAATTATTTCAGTATATTAATACAATTGCTAATAGAGGAAAAAGATTAAAATTAAATATTGCTCAAAATGATGTTGAATTATTAAATGAAGTTCCATTAGAACAAGGTTATTATGATCGGATATTAGAAGGTTTTTATGAAGTTTTTCACGGTGGGACAGCATCTAGTTATGCTAAAGAAGAATTACAAGTATCAGGTAAGACAGGAACTAGTGAAACATTTTATGATAACAATAAAGATGGGGTAGTTGATATTGAAACAATAAACTCTACTTTAGCTCTTTTTTATCCAAGAGAAAATCCAAAATATAGTATGGTTATTATAGCTCCTAATATTACTAATAGTGATACTTATACTTATCCTTTTACGAAAAATATTTCACTTAAAATGACAAATTATTTAGAAGGAGAATAATTATATTTAAATTAGAAGAAATATGTGATATATTAAACACGACAAAATAAGTCATATAACATTAAAATAAATAAAGTAGGGAATACTATAGTGTAAAGAGATTGACATAAAAGAAAGAAAAAGGCTTGACAAATTGGGGGGGGGGGGAATGTTAGAATTTAATTATCAAAT
>CANQZH010000045.1 GCA_947628245.1 uncultured Bacilli bacterium
TTCATAACTTGACCAACAAAATAATCAAATAAATTAGTTTTACCATTTTTATATTGATTTATTTGGGCTTCACTACGAGCCATTATCTCATCAATTATCTTTTTTAAAACTTCATTATCACTTATCTGAGCATTCTCACTACTTATATAAGAATTAGGTTCTTTCTTTTCCGTACAAGCTTGATAAAATATTTCTTTAGCTTGTTTTGAAGAAATAGTTTTCTTATCAATGGCATCTATAATTTGTTTTAATAATTTTGGAGTAATATAAAAGTCTTTTAAACTTACTTCTTCGTGATTTATTTCGCCTAAAATTTGAGTTGTTAGCCAATTTGATGCTACTTTAGGATTAATTTTTAAAGCAAGACATTCTTCATAATAATCAACATATGCTTTATCTTTAATAATAACAGTAGCATCATAATCCGATAAACCATATTCTTGTACATATTTTTCTTTACATTCAAGCGGTAAAAGAGGAATTTCTTTTCTTATTTCATCTAACCATTCTTTAGTAATTTTGTATTTAGGAATATTTGGATCAACAAAATATTTATAATCAATAGCATCAACTTTACTACGCATATGAATAGTTGTTCCAGACTCTTCATCCCAACGTCTAGTTTCTTGAACTACTTCATCATATTTACCACTACTCTTCAACTTAGATTGACGATCAATTTCATAAAGAATTGCATCGTGAACTCCTCCAAAAGAATTAACATTTTTAATTTCAACTTTGGTACCAAGTTCTTTATCATTTTCTTCCATAATTGAAACATTAACATCGCATCTAATTTGACCCTTTTTAGTATCACCTTCTGATACATCACAAAATTGGTATATACTTCGCATTGTCTCTAAAAAGGAAACAGCTTCATCAGCACTTGATAGACAAGGCTCAGTAACTAATTCTAGTAAAGGGACACCGGCACGGTTATAATCAATGCAAGATGTACCAAAATAATGGTCAAGACTTGCTGCATCTTCTTCTAGATGAATGTCGTGAATATAAACGGGAACCATTTGCCCATTACATTCAATATCAATATGACCATCAACTCCCACAGGACTAGCCATTTGGGTTATTTGATATCCTTTAGGTAAATCAGGATAATAATAGTTTTTACGATCAAAATACATATATTCTGGTTGCTTACAATTTAATACCATACTCATTTTTAAAGCATCTTTAACACATTTTTTATTAACAACTGGTAAGGTTCCTGGAAATCCCATATCAACAGGTCTTACATTTTCATTAGGAATTTGATTATAAGCATTTTTAGCACTAGAAAAGACTTTAGAATTACTTTTTAATTCACAATGCATCTCTAAACCAATAACTGCTTTATATTTACTCATAATCCACCTCTTTTGCAATTTGACCCTTATAGGTCATTTGGCTTTCTAAATGATATGCTAAATTAATAACCATTTCATCATTATAACAATTACCTGTAATATTAACTCCGACTGGTAAATTATTTACAAAACCATTAGGAATAGTAATTGATGGAAAACCACCAAAATTACCAATTTGTAAATGTTCATCTAAGGCTTCTGTTCCTTTATGAATCATTTCTACTTTACCATCTAGCATTGGAGCAGGTCCAAGACCAACTGGTAAAATAACGGCATCATACTTTTGATAAATTTGTTTCCAAGCATCAACTAATAATCTTCGTACTCGTTGGGCATTTTTAAAGTATCTTTCTTGATTTTCTTTTTGTAAAACATATGAACCAATAACAAAACGTCTTTTGATTAAAGGAGAAAATCCTTTAGTTCGATGGTCCATCATCATTTCATCCCATTTATCGCCCTTTCCTCTTTTACCAAAAATAATACCTGTCATATTAGATAAATTACTGGTAGCTTCCGCACAAGAGATAACAACATAGACACTTGCAAGGGCATCTAATAAAGTTTTATCAACACTTACTTCATCAACTTCTAAGCCCATCTTACGACAAATATCAACAGTTTTTTGAAAGTTTTCTAAATGGCTTTTTAATTCATCACTAGCATTAGGATAATTTTTAATATCAACTAATTCTTTAATATAACATATTTTATGAGCCATTAATTTTTGATTAGTAGCTTCTTCTAAATGAATATCTTTGGAATCCCAAGATGTCATATCATTAGGATCGATTCCTTTCATTCGGTCAACAACAATTGCCGCATCAAGAACACTTCTTGTTAAAACACCACAGTGATCTAGACTTGATGCAAAAGCAAACAACCCATAACGACTAATCATTCCATAAGTTGGTTTATAGCCTACTATTCCACAGTAAGCAGCTGGTTTTCTTATTGAATCACCTGTATCACTACCTAAAGCATAAGGATATACGCCACTTGCAACCGCAGCAGCTGAACCTGATGAAGAACCCGCACAAGTTCTTCTAACATCCCAAGGATTTTTAATAATTCCGGTATGAGCTGTTGTTCCTGTTCCACCCATCCCAAATTCATCCATTGCTGTTTTATTTACCATTATCGCTCCACATTTAAATAAATTTTCGACAGCAGTAGCTGTATAAAAAGGAACATAATCCGCTAAAGTATTAGATGAGCCAGTACTTAAAACGCCTTTAGTTGAATAATTATCTTTTACGCCAAAAGGAATGCCTGATAAAATATCATCACTTACTTCACAACCTTTAGCATCATCTAAAATAGTTACAAAAGCATTACATTTTTTTTGTAAATCATAGCTTTTAGTTAAAGATTCTTTTACTAACTCATCACTAGTTACTTCTTTATTTATTAAAGCTTGATGGATTTCTTTTAAACTTTTATCAGTATAAGTCATTATCCCACCACCTTAACTACTTCAATTTCTCTTCCATCAGTATAATCAGCATTAGAAAGTAAATCTTCAATAGGAACCGAAGTTGTTGCCACATCTTCTCTTAATGAGCAAGAAAAATCATCTAAAGTATGAGTCATTGGCTCTACTTCATTAATATTGGGAATATTATTAATTAAATTAATAGTTTCATCAATATAATCAAATTCTTCTAAAACCATTTTATTTTCTTCATCAGTTAATTTAATTAATAACTTTTCAGCATAATCATCAACCATTTCTTTTGTAAACTTACTCATCTTCATCTTCCTTTACTACTTTAATTCCTAATTCTTCTAATTGAACATCATTTACTTTACTTGGTGCTTCACTCATCATATCACTAGCACTTTGAGTTTTAGGAAAGGCTATAACATCTTTAATATTATCCGTACCACTTAAAAGCATTGTAAAACGTTCTAAGCCAATAGCAAGACCAGCGTGTGGAGGTGCCCCATATTTAAACGCTTCAATAAAGAAACCAAAACGATTTTTAATATCTTCTTCACTTAACTCTAAAGCATCAAAAACAATTTTTTGCATTTCACTATTATGAATTCTAACAGATCCTCCACCTAATTCATAACCATTTAAAACAATATCATAAGCTATACTTAAAACATCTTTTTTATTAGTTTTTAACATTTCTAAATCACTTGGCATTGTAAATGGATGATGCATTGCTTTATATCTTCCTTCAGTTTCAGAATACTCAAACATTGGAAAATCAACTACCCATAAGAAATTAAATTTATCTTTAGGGATTAAATCTAATTCATTAGCAATTTTTAATCTTAAAGCACCTAGTGAATCATAAACAACTTTTGGTTTATCAGCAACAATTAAAATTAAATCATTATTAGTAATATTAAATTTTTCTTTCATTGCAGCTAATTTTTCATCTTCTAAGTTTTTAGCAATTACCCCATTAAAGGTATTATTATCATATTTTAACCAAGCAAGACCTTTAGCCCCATAAATTTTTACAAAATCAGTTAAATGTTCAACATCACTTCTTGAATAGTTATCGCCATTATTTTTAACAATTAAACATTTAACAATACCATTATTTTCTATAACATTAGCAAAAAC
The DNA here is from genome assembly GCA_947628245.1 of uncultured Bacilli bacterium. Classification (GTDB taxonomy): domain Bacteria; phylum Bacillota_I; class Bacilli_A; order RF39; family UBA660; genus Ventrenecus. The sequence continues at coordinate 3,949 of CANQZH010000045.1, forward strand.
ATTCATTTTAGTACCTTTTAAGATAGCAGTTAAATCTTGTAATTCCATTTCAAATCTAGTATCTGGTTTATCACTACCAAAACGATCCATAGCTTCTTGATATGTTATTCTTGGAAATTTATCTAAATCAAGATTTTTAACTTTTTTAACAACATATTTAATCATTTTTTCTACTAAAGTAATAATATCTTCTTGACTTGCAAAACTCATTTCTAAATCTATTTGGGTAAATTCAGGTTGACGATCAGCTCTTAAATCTTCATCTCTAAAACATTTAGCTATTTGATAATATTTTTCAAAACCCCCAATCATTAATAATTGTTTAAATATTTGAGGACTTTGGGGTAGAGCATAGAAAGAACCTTTATTAACTCTTGATGGAACAATATAATCTCTTGCTCCTTCAGGAGTTGATTTACATAAAATTGGGGTTTCAATTTCTAAAAAGTCTTCATTATTTAAAAATTCACGAACAGCCATTGTAATTTGACTACGCATTTTAATAGTATTTTGAAGTTTTTCTCTTCTTAAATCTAAATAACGATATTTTAAACCAACATTTTCATTAATTTCTTTATTATCGTATACATTAAATGGTAAGATTTCACTTTTACTTAAGACTTCAATATGTTCACACATTAATTCAACTTCCCCAGTAGGAATATTTGGATTAATCATCTCGGGAGTTCTTTCAATTAGTTTACCATCTACTTTAATACAATATTCATTTTTTAAATCTTCAGCAATACTAAAATCATCTTTTAAAAAACTACGATTAAAGACTACTTGACATATGCCTGAACGGTCGCGTAAGTCAACAAAGATAACTCCTCCCATATCCCGTCTTTTATTAACCCAACCATATAAAGTTAATTCTTGATTTATATCTTTTTTTCTTAAAGTACCATTATTAATTGTTTTCATTATCTTCTCCTCTTTTCTTTTAAAAATCACAATTACCCGGTGTTCTTGGATAAGCAATAACATCTCTAATATTATCAACGCCTGTTAAATAGATTAATAATCTTTCAAAACCCATTCCAAATCCTGAATGAACACACGTACCATAACGTCTTAAATTTAAATACCAATACATTGATTCTTCATCCATTTTTAATTCATCCATTCGAGCTTTTAATTTATAGTAATCTTCTTCTCTTTGACTACCACCCATTAATTCTCCAGCATTAGGAACAATTAAATCAACCGCGGCCACCGTTTTTCCATCATCATTTTGTTTCATATAGAAAGCTTTAATATCTTTAGGCCAATTAGTTATAAAAACAGGACCATTAAAATATTCAGTTAAATATTTCTCGTGTTCTTTAGCAATATCCTCACCATAATTAGGAGGAAATTCCCAAGTCTTACCAGATTCTTTTAAAAGAGTTATAACATCTTCAAAATTAATACGCGTAAAATGACTATTAATTAAATCTTCTAATTTTTTAATTAAACCTGGTTCTTGAAATTGATCTAAAAATTGTAATTCTAAAGAACATTTATTTAAGACTTCACTAACAACATATTTTAAAAATTCTTCTTCAATATCCATTAATTCATTTAAGTCGCAAAAAGCAATTTCTGGTTCAATCATCCAAAATTCAGATGCGTGAACTTTGGTATTGGAATTTTCAGCTCGAAATGTTGGACCAAAAGTATATACTTTACTAAAAGCCATTGCAAAAGTTTCAGCTTGTAATTGCCCAGAAACTGTAAGACCAGCCTTTTTTCCGAAAAAATCATCTTTATAATCAATTTTTTTAACTTTATCCAATGGTAGAGTTGTAACTTGAAACATTTCCCCTGCTCCTTCACAGTCACTAGCCGTTATAATTGGGGCGTGGAAATAAACATAACCATTATTTTGAAAATATTCGTGAATAGCCATACTAGCGACACTTCTAATCCTAAAAATAGCTTGATATAAATTAGCTCTTGGTCTTAAATAAGCAATACTTCTTAAAAATTCTTTAGTATGACGTTTTGGTTGTAAAGGATAATCCATTGGACAATCTCCTAATAAATTAATTTTTTTAGCAACTAATTCAATAGCTTGATTTTTTCCTTCACTTTTTTTAATAATCCCACAAGCTTTAATAGCCGAACCATTTTTTAAAGCTGTGATTTCAGCAAAATCAGCTAAATCTTTATTATAAACAATTTGTAAATGTTTGAAAGTTGTACCATCCGTAAAATCAATAAAACCAAATTCTTTTTGAGGGCGATGATTTCTTATCCAACCATTTACCGTAACTTCCTTATCAATTAATGATTTATAATCATCCCATATTTTTTTTAAATCCATAAAAACCATCCTTTCATAAAATAATAAAAACCTAGATTCTTGTAAGGACGAAAAAAATTTTTCCGCGGTGCCACCTTACTTCACCTAGGCTCTCTTTATTTTTTATCACATAATATGCGTTCTTAAATTTAGGAAAGCTGTCTTTCAAAAAGATTCTTTTAAGCATTTTCACCAATTAGCTCTCTCTTTAAAAAGAACTCCTTTTTTACTTTTTCTTTCATTAAGAAGTTAAGTATATTTTATGACTTTTTAAGTAAATAGTCAATTAAAAATCTAGTTAAATAGTTGTAAAGTAATAATCAGTTTTATCATTTTCTCTAGTAAATTCATACATTACATATTGTTCTTTTTCATCATTTGAACCCCTAAAAATATATTTAATAAAACCATTACCAATTTCTTCGTGTAAATTATCTTTTAATATTTCTAAAGTTAGATATTCTTTTTCTAAAGCATTTTTTAGGGTTGTAGAAGTACTACCATAATAAACATATATTTCTTTTACTCCAGATAAATAAAATCTTTCATTATCAGTTTCATATATTAATTTTTCTTCTTTTTGTTCATTATCTTCTAAAAATTCTAATTTAATTTTATATTCAGTATAATCTTTAATTTTATCTAAACGTTCAATATTTTGAATAGCAAATAAATGATAATTTAAAAAGATACCAATTGCTATAATAATTAATAAAAAACAAAACATTAAAATAACTAATTTAAATTTAAGCATTTTAATTTTTTTACGATTATATTTTTTTTCCCTTTTCATATTGCACCCCAAAACTAGTTGTATTGTATCACGATTAGTTAAAGAAGTAAATTTAAATTATTCTGGTTTAGAATATTTACATCCACAGTAATTTTGTCGATATAAATTATATTCTTTAGAATATTCAATACTTTTTAAATAACCATTTTCTTTTTTAAAATCACTATATAAAAATTTAACATTATATTTATCACTTAAAATACTTCCTATTTCATTAACCCAATTACTTACTTTATAAGGACTAACAGTTAGAGATGTTCCAAAATAATCAAAACCTAGTTCTTTAGCTTTTCTAGCTGTATAAGAAAGTCTTAATTCATAACATTTATAACAACGTTTACCTCTTTCAGGTTCATTTTCTAAACCTTTAGCCATCTTTTTAAAAGCATCACCATCATAATCACAATCTAAAAAATTAATATTTAGTTTTTTTAATAATCTTTTTTGTTCTTCTTTTCTTTTTAAATATTCTTCTTCAGGTTCAATATTAGGATTATAATATAAAACTGTAATCTCAAAATAATCTTTTAAAAGATGTAGGCAAATAGTTGAACAAGGGGCACAACAAGTATGAAAAAGAATAGTTGGTCGAACATTTAAATTAGCTAAAATATCTTGCATTTTTTTATGATAATTCATTTATATCACCTTTTTTAAAATAAACTAAACGCTATTTTATCACTTGATGAATCTAAATACAAGGTTCCCTTTTTACCTTCTAAAGTTGCATAAATATCAAGATAATTATTTAATTTATCTAAATGAATAGTATTAATATAAACATTATTACCATCATTCATTTGTAAGAAAAAGCGTGATTCATCAATGACAACATCGCCATTTTTCCAAGGATCATAAATAATCTCACTAACTAATGATATGACATCAGGTGATAATTTAGTAAAACCATTAATAAGTTTTTCATATAATTGATCAGGTACATAATTAGTTAAAATAGGAACACCTTGTAAATTATTTGTTTCAACTTCTTTAAAATTACTTAAAATTAAACGTTTTTTATCACGATTATAAAATAAAGGTCTTGCTTCATCAATAGTTATAGATAGTTCCCCTAAAATACTTTTTTTAATTTTAACATTATTTATATAAGGATTTTGTTTTAAAGAATCTTTTACTTTATGGTTACTAATGCAAAAAAGACAAGGATAATCACTATACAATGAATTATTAATTATTTCGTTATCACTTACATAATTATTTCCAATAACTACAATATGATTAGTTGGAATTAGTTTAATTGTTTTATATGAAGAAAAAGCAATTACTAATAAAATAATTATTTTTAAAATACTTTTCCATTTAATCCTTCTTTTAATTTTTTTCTTACTTTTCATATTTTCACCATTCTTAAATTATTTTATCAAAAAAAAG
>CANQZH010000046.1 GCA_947628245.1 uncultured Bacilli bacterium
TTATTTATAATATTAATTACTATGTTTTTGATGTATTTTTACATCTATTTATTCTTTAGACACAGTTAACTTAATGGGATCAAAGTTTAGATAATGGTCTTAGTTTTTTTTGCTTTTTTTTAGTCAGATAATTTGAACGGATTATTTATACTTCCGTCACCGTCATAGATTGTCGTAGAGGGTGACAGATAACCGACCGGCCAGACCCCGTTCGCGTAGTAGACAAAGTTGCCGTAGCCGCAGCTGGAGACATACCCGCCAGAATAGACATCGAACGCACTGCGCGAGCTCGAAGAATCCGGCGATAATAACCACTGATATCCACTGCTTACTTTTAACCAATCGCTTGTATAACAATTATTTATATCATAATCTATTAAATTACCTGCTAAACATGTCTTTCTTACACTTCCTCCTACCGCATATCCATAATCACTTGGATTCATTATTCCTAACCCATTATGATACGTTGTATCATTTTCTTTTGTCCATACTGCTGGATAAGCATTACTACTTCCTGTACTTGTTCCTCTTTCTTTTTCATACATTGTATCTGCTGTTATATTTGGTGTACTCCATCCTCCGATGTTCCATATTACTTCACTATCTAACATATTCTTTGCCGTATCATCTAGACCTTTTGGTAAACTTCCACTTCCACTAAAATCACACGTACTTTGACTTGCTGTACTTCCATTACTTCCAGTATAACACTCTCCTTTTTCACTTTTATAATATATTCCATTTAACATATCTTTTAATTTTGAGGTCGTCCAATTATTAGTATAATTATCAGATTCCCATCTATCCCAAGCATAGTTTCCAAAATCTTGTTGATTTTCTATTCCATCAGTTCTAATTATTTTTACTCTTTGTTCTACTCCACTTTCTGTCTTTACATTTACTAACCCTATAATCCGCCATTTCTCATTATTAAATTCTACATAATTATCTGGATCTACTCCTGCATACCGATATTCCGTCTTTTCCCATCCTGCTTCACTTTTCAAAGTTGTTAAATCATTATGTTCTACGACATATAAGCCATCTTGTCCATCTTGGGCTAACGGTATATCTTTATCTAAATAAATTCCTTTTCTCTCAGCAAAATACAATGTACATCTTGTTTTGGTTTTTGTTAAATTTACAACTAATGGTGCCCAGTTTGCACTATCCCATTCAACACTTGCTCCATTATCACATTTTGCTCTTTCAAATATTAAATTTTCTTTATTACCTTTCTGAGGCATTTCATCTAATTGTTGCTCTCCATTATAAAATGCAAAAATGATATCGCTATCTCCATAATAATTTACCTTCCCACTCATCAGTGGAAAACTTACTTCCCTACTAAAACTGGCAAAAGTTTTATATAAAAGAAATGATACTCCTACTATTGTTATTACTCCTAAACTTATAAGTATCATTTTTCTTCTTGTTGCTTTTTTATCTTTAAAACTTTCTAATTTCATATGCTATTCTCCCTTTACTTTAAGTAAAGTATAGCATATTACCCCCCCCCCATATGTCAAGCTGAAGCAACTAAAAAAGTCCAAAAATTTAAAAAAATAAAAAAATTGTATTTTATTATCTCCCACTTAATATGCAAAAATGCACAAATTTCCAATGTTGTTCCTCATTTTTAATACATATTTAATTAAAAATTGGGATTTAATTTTTCAAAATTTTAATTTTACAAAAAATGTACACTTTTTCAGCTGCTTCAAGTTGTCATAGATTTCATTTATTTTGTAAAGTAAAAATAATTAATAGAAAAATAACAAATATTCCAAAAAATATTAAACCAATTATAACTACTCTTTTTGTTTCTTCACTTAATAATTTATCTTTATCATTTACACCATCTAAATCACTTTTCTTCCAAATCATTTCTTTATTACTATCTAATTCATAATTACCAACATATATTTCATTATTTAAAATATACACTATACATTTTCTACTACTTAATTTAAAAGGACTAAAATTAAGACTAGATGTTGTAATTCTTTTACCATTATCATATAAAATATTTAATTTATATTCTTTAACTTTATTAGTAATATCTTTCATTTCATATCTAACTTCATTTAACTTTTTATAATAAACATTATAATCAAAACTTTCTATATATCCTTCATATTTATTGCCATTATTGATAATATTTTTATTTTTTTTTCTTACTTTAGACACTAAATACAAGTCTTTTATAAAAAAACTTATAACAAAAAAATAAACCAATATAAATACAATTATAAAAAATATTCCATTCTTATCTTCAATATGAGTTATCATATATATAACAATTAATAAACTAATTATAGAAATAATAATAAGACTTATTTTCTTTCGTAATCTTACTATTTCGTTTTTATAATATTTATTCATTATATTTCACCTATTTTTCATTATTATTTTTTAAAAAAATTGATTCTAAATCATTACCTATTAATATTATTAACTGGTTTTAATTTTTTTTACCATTTAGGGAAGACATTTATAAAAATCATAATTGTAACAATAATATACCATTTCTATAGAAAATCAAATAACATAAGTTTTACCAACTTGCCTTGCTCCCAAAACCATTAAAGGCTTAGTTCCATCTTTTTTCCATTTTAATAATTCATTATAAATTTTACGTTTCATTTATAATCACCATTATAAGAATATCATAATTTTGCTTTAAAATCAAGAATTTACACTTTTTTTGAACCACTTTCAGCAAAAATTTGCACCTTTTTATAACCACTTTTAATATAAATTTACACTTTTTTAGAACGACTTTTCTAAATTATTTTACAATTTCATAAGTTGTTTCTTCTCTACTATCCTTTAAAATAACCCCTTTTTCCATTAATCTATTTCTTATTTCATCCGCTAAAAAATAATTTTTTTCTTTTTTAGCTTCATTTCTTTTAGCAATTTCTTCTAATATTTCTTTTTCAAAATCTTTATCTAATTCATCTTTCTTAAATAAATCTAAAGATAAAACTGTATCCCAATTTTCTAATAATTTTATTTTAGTACTATTATTAACATCGCTTTTCAATAAATCATAAACTAAAGTTAAAGCATTAGGAATATTTAAATCATCTTCTAAACATTCTTTAAACTTATTATCCCAATTAATAAATAAATTATTATCAACTTCTCCATCTTCTTTTAGATTTAAAACTCTATTTTTTAATTTATTATAAGCATTTGTTGCATTATCTAAATTATCATAACTAAATACAATTTGTTTACGATAATGACTATTTAAACACATAAAACGATAAGCTAAAGGATTATAACCTTGTTCTTTTAATAAAGAAACAGTTAAAGTGGCTCCCTTACTTTTACTCATCTTTCCAGACTCATCCATCAAGTGTTCATTATGAAACCAATAATTACACCATTTATGTCCTAAATAACTTTCACTTTGCGCAATTTCATTAGTATGATGAGGAAAAATATTATCTACTCCCCCACCGTGAATATCTAAATACTCACCACAATAATGAATACTTATCCCTGAACATTCTATATGCCAACCAGGATAACCAACTCCAAAAGGTGAATCCCATTTTAAATCTTGATCTTCAAATTTAGATTTAGTAAACCATAAAGCAAAATCTCCTTGATTTTTCTTAAATTCATCAAAAGAAACTCCATCTCTTACTCCCACAACCATCTCATCTTCTCGATGATTAGTTAATTTATAATAATCATCTAATTTAGATATATCAAAATAAACATTACCACCACTTTGATAAGCATATCCCTTATCTAATAACGTTTGAATTATTTTAATATAATCATCAATATGTTCAGTAGCAGGTGCCACAACATCAGGAACTCGATTATTTAACAATTTAAAATCATTAAAAAATTGATCAGTATAATATTTAGCAATCTCCATAACAGTCTTATTACTTTCTTTAGCACTTTTAACCATCTTATCTTCTCCTGAATCAGAATCACTAGTTAAATGCCCAACATCAGTAATATTCATAACTCTTAAAACATCATAACCTAAATATCTAAGTGATTTATCTAATATATCGTGTCCAATATAATTACGCATGTTGCCTATATGTTGATCGTGATAAACTGTTGGACCACAAGTATAAAACTTAACTTTTCCTTCTTCAAAAGGTACAAAATCTTCAATCTTTCTTGTTAAAGTATTATATAATTTCATTTTTAAATCACCACCCAATCTTATTTTAGCAAAACTCCATTTTAATGTCAAAATTTGCTTTTTACTATATTATATGATATAATTAGCTAAGCGTCTTGAATTACATCTAATGTTTTCAAGAATAATGGGGGTTTTAAAAATGATTATTTATAATGCAAGTGATTATGGTTATAAACTTTATAAAACTAACTATTTTTCTAATAAATATAACCATCAAATATATTTTAAATATACAAACGATGCTGGTCAAGATAAAATCTATATCAGTATTTGTACTACAATCCGCAATAAAGAAATATTACAAGGATACATATATGCTAATGTTGATAAATTATCTAAAACAAGTGAATTTATTGGAATGAAAGTAGATTATCATTTTCGTAATCAAAATATCGGTTCTCTTCTAATATCTTTATGGATAGATTTTTGTTATAATAATGGTTATGATTTCCTAAAAACTACTAATAAACAACGAAAACCATTTTTACTATATCTTTTAAAAAAATATGGTTTTGAAGTATACGACACTAATCTATATGAAACAAGAAATGATGTTATAAGTATTTGTCAAAACCCTGATTCTAATGTTAAATTATTATTATTTAAAGATCCTAAACACGAAAAAGTATTTAGAACATCAAAAGCTTTTAAAAATGATAATTATCAAATAGCTGATTCCCAAGAAGATTTAATCTTACTAGATAGAATAATAATGCCTTTACAAAATGCTAGTCGAAACCCAATTAATTATGAACTATTAAATCAACAACTAGCCAATGAAAAAACAAGCTTAGTCTTAAAAAGACACCAAAAATAAAAACTGTTCTAAATAATTAAAACAGTTTTTTTAATTTCTAATGCTTTGACCAAAAGAAATATTAAAGTAATACTTAATTTAGACGTCTTCTAAATATTACAAAATTATTTTACTAAATATTTCTTTAAAAGTCTATAAATATTCTATAATAGCAATATTTTTTTCTAACTTATCTACTAAATCTTCTTGATCATATTTATTAAAAATTCCATCAAAATTACTATAATCTAATAAAAATAATTCATAATATTGCTTAAAGATTTCCCGATAATTACTAACTCCTAATTTAATTAAATATTCTAAATTAAGTGTAACTAATTTTTTATTCTCACTTAATGCTTTTACCATAACATTAGACATATTATTTAAAGCATCTTTAATATCAATATTACTAAATCCTTGATTTTCCAAAAAATCTAATTCACTTTTATCTTGATTATCACTTAAATCATTAATTAATAAGTTAACATTATTTTGATATTCATTAATTTTTTCAGGTAAAGCTTCATCCCAAAAAGTTAAAACTTTCTTTCCAAAAGATGCTAACTTAGCTATACTCATACTAGGACTTAAATGATTTTCTAAAGCAAAAGACGCTACATCAAAAGGTTCTAAAGCTAAAGAAGAATGTAAATAAACCATTGTTTTTTGAGTAGGTGTTAATGAAGAACCAAGAGCATCTTCTAAAAAAGAAATAGTATTTTTACAATAATTCATCTTTATACCTCCTAATAAGCCATAAGTGGAATATCTTTAGGATCCATACCACTATCCATAATAGAATCAATAACATTTTTTAATTCTTCTTTATTATATTTAATTAATACACTTGGATTTAAATAAATATCTTCAGCTTCTTTACCTAAATTTAATAACATCTTAACTTTATCTTTTAATTCTTTATCATATAACATCGCAATATGATTCATAAAAACATCTTTATCAATTTTTTCTTCTTCTACATATTTAACATTATCAACAATTGTATCTTGATCAAAATTATCCAATAATTCATTTACTTCATCACTAGTATAATCTAAATAATCAATTCCCACACTCTTTAAAGTATCAATTAAAATTGTTGTTTTATCTTTAGGAGGTTCTTCAACAACTTCTTCAATTGTTTCTTCCTCACTCATATTTTTAGCTTCTTGTAATACCTCGGAAATACTCTTACCAGTTTTATCTTTCATTTTAACTTTTTCATTATAAGCAAACAAAGCATCTTCAGGGAACATTAATATTTTAGCAGCTTCTCTTTGTTCTTCTTCATTAAAATGAAATTCAGCTAATAAAGAAGTTATAGAATCTCTTGTAATATTAATTGTTCCAGATAAAGCTAAATTAATATATTCATTTAATTTTTCTTGATTTGCTAAAGCGGTATCTTTTCTAATACCAAGTTCTTCAATTGTTGTAATAGCTTTATTCATCTCATCTTCAACTTTAACTAATTCTTCTTCACTTTCTTTAGTATTTTTCTCCATTGCTTCAATCGTTTTAGGAAGATTATGATTTAGCTTTTCAAGTAACCCTTCCGGATTAAAATCTAAATTTAACTTAGTTAAAACTGTACTATAATCATCTCGATTTATTCCCGATAATAAATTTTTAAACTTTTCTCCTTGCTCAACCAATTCTTCTTTTTGTTCTTTTAAATCAGCAATTTCTTTTTGCAAAATACCCTTTTGTTCTGTTGTTTTTTCTTTGGTTTCCTCAGCAGCATTTTTTTGTTCATCCATTTCTTTTAAAATACTACTATCTTCACCACGTAAATTATACAGCTTATCTAATAAATTCTCTGTTCTCACAGCCATCATTAGTCACTCCCTTTTACTATGACTAAATTATAACAAAGCTTTTCTTGTTTGTAAACCTAAAAATCACCTAATCACCATTTTAGAATATACTAAAATGAAACAAAAAAAGGAGGAATTTGTTTGAAAAAGTTAATAATTGGAATAATTTGTTTAATTATGGTAATTGGTCTTATAATTGGTTTAATACTATTTAATAAAAAAGATGAAGAAACAATTAAATTAGAAAAAATAAAATTAGCTGAAGTAACTCATAGTCCTTTTTACGCACCTCTTTATGTTGCAATTGAAAATGGCTACTTTAAAGAACTAGGAATTGATGTTGAATTAATTTTAACACCCGGAGCTGATAAAGTTGCCACAAGTGTTATATCAGGAGATACCCAAATAGGTTTTGCTGGACCAGAAAGTGCCATCTATGTTTATGAAGGACAAGAAGAAGACTACTTAATAACTTTTGCAGGCCTTACCAAAAGAGATGGCCAATTTATTGTCTCAAGAAACAAAGACTTTAAATTAGAAGATCTATATGGTAAAGAAGTATTAGTTGGAAGACTTGGGGGAATGCCAGCCCTAAATTTCTTAAATGCCCTTAAAAATGCTGGAATTGACGAGACAAAAATCAATTTAAACTATTCAGTAGAATTTGCAGCTTTAAGTGGTTCTTTTATTGGTAATACTGGTGATTTTGTTAATCTATTTGAACCAAATGCAACCCTACTTGAAAAAGAAGGATTAGGTTACGTTGTCGAATCAATTGGTAAATACTCAGGAGAAATGCCTTATACAGCCTTTTACACTAAAAAAAGTTTCTTAGAAAATAACAAAGAACTTTTAGAAAAATTTAATACAGCAATCAATAAAGGATTACAATTTACTGAAGAAAATAGTCCCAAAACAATTGCTCAAACAATCATAAAACAATTTCCAGATACTAAACTAAATGATCTAGAAACAATTATTAATCGTTATAAAGAAAACGATACTTGGTTAAAAAATACTTATATCAATGAAGAAATGGTAAAAAACTTAGAAGATATTATGATTCAAAATAATTTACTAGAAGACTATGTACCATATAATGATTTATTTCAAAATCTAACTAATGAATAATATACTAGAAATAACTAACTTAGAAAAATCCTATTATACAAAACAAGGAGAAATACAAGCTATCAAAAATATTTCTTTACAAATAAAAGAAGGCGAAATTATAACCATTGTTGGTACTAGTGGATGTGGTAAATCTTCTTTACTCGGTATCTTAGCTAACATTGAAAATAAATCAAACGGTTTATTTAAATTTAGTAAAGACAAACCAACAATCGGCTATATGTTACAAAACGATGCTTTATTTCCTTGGTTAACAATTTATGAAAATGCTATCTTAGGTTTAAAAATAGCCAAAAAAGATACAATAGAAAATAAAGAATATGTCAAAAAATTATTAAAAACTTATAATTTAGAAGAATTTAACAATAAATATCCTAATGAATTATCAGGTGGAATGAAACAAAGAGTTG
>CANQZH010000047.1 GCA_947628245.1 uncultured Bacilli bacterium
TATATCTGACATCGAATGTCATAGTTTTAAACGGAGAGGGAACAAAAGAAAATCCGTGGATCTTAGGTGTTGAGTAAAATTTGCTCGCCAAAACGGCGACGTCGTTTGCGAGCTCTCATTTAGTTATTAACAATGGTTACAATTTATTTTGTAATAGGGTAAATAAGATATAAATTGACCCCTGCTTCTAATTCCGACAATGCTAACAATGTGTTTGATGTGAATGGTGATGGTAATGTGAACAATGACAATGCCAACAATGCGAACGGCGTGCGTCCTTTTATGGGAGCTCCTTACAAAACGGGTGATTTTATGGTTAAGGTCATAATTTGTGAGTCGTAAGGAACATTATTTATCCTGAAATTATATTTCAAAATGACTATGCAGATGGAAAGTTATACGTAACTTTCCTAATTACTGCATATAAGGAGGCTAAAATGAATGTAGTTATTAGAAAATCCGGTTTATTTTATGAAGTTTTTGATAATGATGCCGAAATATTTCATTACCTTTTTAATTATAAAATAGTTAATCATCGTGTTGGTTTTCCTAATAATGCCATTAATAAAGTTATTAATATTTTAGAAAATAAAGAAATTAGTTATGAAGTAATAGGTGAAGATAGTAAACACGATTTTAAAGATAAAAATCAATATAATTTATATATAGCTAAATCTAAAAATAAAATTGAATTAAATGATAAAATTGAAAAAATTTTAAAATTATTGGAAACTTTTGATGAAAAAAAATTATGGGAGATTTTAGATAGAATTATAAAATTAATTGAAGAATATGAAGAATGAATTTAGAATATTAAAAAATCTTAAAGAATTTATTTTATCTTTAGATGATGTTATTATTTTATTTCCTAAATCTGAAAAAGTTTTAAAAGATAAAATTAAATTAACTTCTTTTGAAGCTTTTGAATGTTTAAATTTAGCCAATATAAAAAATGATAAATTAAACTATCAACAGGAGTTAATTGTTAAATTAAGTTTATTAGATTTTTATTTTGAAATTGCTTTAAAAAAGCATTATTTAAGTATAAAACAATGTGAAAAAATATGTAATAAGTTAAGTGTAATTAGTAAAATGGTATATGGATGGATTAAAAATGAAAAATAATATTTTATATGAAATTTTAAAAATATATGAAAAGGAAATTAGTAAAAATTTAAGAAATAAAAAACAAATTATTAAATTTGAAAGACATAAAATGGAAAATATTTTTTCTATAACTTATGAAATTTTAAATAATAAACTTAATCTTAAACCTTATAATATTTTTTTAGTTTATGAACCTAAAGTAAGAGTTATAATGTCAATGAATATAAAAGATAAAATTATTAATCATTATTTAACAAGAGATATTTTAATTCCTAAACTAGATAAATATTTAGATATTCGTAATGTTGCTACTAGAAAAAATATGGGTAGTGATTATGGAATAAAACTAATTAGAAAATATATGACTAAGTTAAAAAATAAAGAAAATTTTTATATTTTAAAGTTAGATATAAAAAAATATTTTTATTCTATTGACCACCAAATTTTGAAAGATAAATTAAGAACAAAATTAAGTAAAGAAGAGTTTTCTTTAATTGAACAAACTATTGATAGTACTAATTTAGATTATATTAATAATAAAATTAAAAAATTGGAAAAAAAGATTACTTTGCCAATATATAAATATGGTAAAGGATTACCTATCGGTAATTTGACTAGTCAATTTTTATCAATATTTTATTTATCTGATTTGGATCATTATATAGTTCATAATTTGCATCTTAAATATTATGTTCGGTATATGGATGATATCATTATTATGAATCAAGATTTTAATTATCTAAAAAAGTGTTTGAAAATAATTAAAGAAAAATTAAATAAAGAATATTTATTAGAGATTAATGATAAAAAAACTCATATTGTAAGTTGTAAGGAAGGTTTTGCTTTTTTAGGATATAATTTTAAAATTAAGAAGAATAAAATAATATGTTTAATGAGGAATGAAACTTTTAAAAAAATTAAAAAAAATATTATTAAAAATGAAATATATTTTAATAAAGGTTGGATAACTTTTGAACAATATTTTTCTAGTGTAAATCATCATTTATATTCTTATAATTATGGAAGTAGTAAAAAAATAAAGGATTTTGTTAAAGCTAATATATGAGTAAAGATAAAAGGTTTAGGATAATTAAACAAAAATATCCTGATTATTTAATTATTTTTTTAAATAAGAATAAGTTTACTTCTTATAGTTTTGATTTAAATATAATTGATTTTTCTAAGAAAAATATTGAAAAGGTTTTAATTGAAAAACAAATTTCTTATTTAATTTTTGATAATCTTTCATTAATAAAACAAAAAGATTTTGAGATAAATAAATATAATTATTATTTTTATAAAAATAATATTATTAAAATTATAATTGAATTAGCTAGTTTTAAATGTTAGAATTGTTATGAGGATGATAGATATGGACTTGACTAAATTAATTTTACAAAAAGATTTTTATAAGCGATTAGTTGTTATTTTAATTGGAACTTATTTACTTGCTTTAACTTATAATTTATTTTTATTGCCTAATCATTTTGTTATTGGTGGTATTAGTGGTCTTGCTATTGTTTTTGAAGATTTGTTTGATTGGAATGCTAATACTTTTATATATTTAAGTAGTATTTTTTTGGTGTTGTTAAGTATTATTATTCTTGGTTTTAAAGATACTAAAGTTTCGATTATTGGTAGTATTTTTTATCCTTTTATGGTTAGTTTTACGGTTCCTGTTGCTAATTTTTTAAGACCATTTTTTACATTTGATAATGTTTTAATTACGATTATTTTAGCATCTTTCTTTTATGGGGTTGCTAATGGTTTAATTTATAAAGTTGGGTTTAATACTGGTGGTTCTGATATTTTGATGAAAATTATTAGTAAGTTTTTTCCAATGCCTGAAGGTAAATGTTTAACTATTTTAAATGGGTGTATTATTTTATTAGGTGGAGCTGTTTTTGGAATTAAAAATGTTATTTATTCTATTATTATATTACTTTTGTATACTAAGATTGTTGATAATATTTTAATTGGTATTTCTAATTCTAAATTATTCTTTATTTATACTAAAGAACATAAAAAAGTTGAAGAACATATATTAAAAGTTATGAATACGGGTGTTACTTTACTTGAAACTGAAGGTGGTTATAGTAAAGAAAAGGGTTATATGTTAATGTGTGTAGTACCTACTAGAGAATATTATTTATTTAAAGAAATTGTTTTACAAATTGATCCTAATGCTTTTTTTGTTATTCACGATTGTTATGAAGTACACGGTGGAAAAAGAAAGAAAAGTAGTTTTTTGTAAAATTTTGTCATTTATTAGTAACTTAAAGTATGTTATAATTAAAGGACAATAGAGGTGGTAATAAAGTGAAGTTAATTAAAGTTGAAAATGCATATAAGACTTATAAGAATGGAACGACAGCTATTGCCGATGTTTCAGTAACTATTGATAAAGGTGAATTTGTTTTTGTTATTGGTTCTACTGGAAGTGGTAAATCTACTTTTATTAAGATGTTATATCGAGAAGAAAAACCTACTAAAGGTAAAGTTGTTGTTGGTGGAATAGATGTAAGTAAATTAAGAAATTCTAAAGTATATAAATTAAGAAGAAAAATTGGGGTAGTTTTTCAAGATTTTAAGTTGTTACCTAAATTAACTGTTTATGAAAATGTGGCTTTTGCTCTTGAAAATTTAGGGATGCCTAGTAGACAAATTAGACCTAAAGTTATTAAAGCTGTTGAAGCTGTTGGACTTAAAGATAAATTAAGAAATTTACCTAAACAATTATCTGGTGGAGAACAACAAAGAGTTGCTATAGCAAGAGCTATTGTAAATGATCCTAAATTATTAATATGTGATGAACCAACTGGTAATTTAGATCCTGATACTAGTAAAGAAATTATGAAAATTATTGAAAAAATTAATAAAGAACTTGGAACTACTATTATTATGGCTACTCACGATAAAGAATTAGTTAATAGAATGAAAAAGAGAGTTATAGTTATTGAAAATAGTGTTATTGTAAGTGATAATTTGAAAGGAAGTTATAAAGTTCATGAAAGCCTTAAGAATTCTAAATCGAGGGATTAGAGATTCCTTTAAAAGTGTATTTCGTAATTTTTCTTTATCAGTAGCTAGTGTAGCGTGTACCACTGTTACTTTAATATTAGTAGCGATTTCTTTGGTTTTAACTTATAATGTTAATAATATTACAACTAATTTAGAGAAAGAATTAACGATTGTAGTTTATTTGAAAAAAGAAGCAACTGAAGAAAATATTATTAAGTTACAAAATGATTTAAAAACAATGGATAATGTTGAAAAAAGTGAATTTAAGAGTAAAGATGAATGGCTTGCTCAAATGAAAAAAGAAAGTGATACTTTAAAAAATACATTAGATTATTTAGATAGTAATCCTCTACTTGATTCAATTATTGTAACTGTTAAAAATGTTAATGGTTTAAGTGCTACAGCTGAAGCTTTAAGACAGTATGATTTTGTTTCTAGTGCTGAGTATGGTGAGGGAATGGTTGAAAATATTGTGGGGATATTTGATGCTATTAGTAAAGGAACAATTATTATTGTGTTAGCTTTAGTTTTAGTAACAGCCTTTTTAATTAGTAATACAATTAAATTAACAATTTCTTCTAGAAAGACCGAGATAGAGATTATGAGGTTAGTTGGAGCTAGTAATGTGGCTATTAAATTACCATTTATTTTTGAAGGCTTTATTTTAGGAATATTTGGTAGTATAATTCCAATTATTGTTTCAATATATGGTTATGTTTATTTATATAATGAAACTGGTGGATTTATTTTTACTAAAATTCTTACTTTATCGCAACCTTTTCCATTTGTCTTTATTGTTTCAGGTTTCTTAGTTATTGTTGGAGCTTTAGTCGGAATGTTTGGTTCTTGGCGAGCTGTTAGAAAGTATTTGAAGATATGAAAAAGTTTGTAGGATATTTATTAATTATTTGTTTTTGCTTTTTAAATATTGCGCCTGTTTATGCTTCTAGTGAAAAACAAACTTTAGGAGAATTAAGAAGTGATTATAATAAAAAATTAGAAGAACAAAAAGAAAACAATAATAAAACTGAAGAAGCAAAAAAAGAGATTGCGGAAAAAGAAGCTGCAATTAAACAAGCTGAAGCTGATATTCATCAAGCTGAAGAAGAAATGGATGAAGTTCAAAAAGCAATAGATGAATCAAATGAACATATTGAAGAGTTAAAAGTGGAAATGGAACAAGTTATGAAATATTTTCAACAAGTTGAAGGGGGAAATGCTTATGTTGAATATATTTCAGGGGCTAGTACTATTACGGATATGTTAATGAGAGTTGCAACTGTTGAACAAATTTCATCTTCTGTTCAATCTAAAGTTAATGAATTAAATGAAGAGATAAAAAGAAATGAACAGTTAAAAATTGAATTAGAAGAGAAAAAAGAAAGATTAGAAGCTCAAACAGTAGAGTATCAAAAAATAATTGAAGCTAGATATGGTGATATTAAAAATTATGATAAGTATGCGCTTGATATTGATACTCAAGTAAAATCTTTGAAAGAAAAATTAGATAAAGCTGAAAAAGATTGTAAAGAGTATGCTCCTGATTTAGGCGATGATGCAATTATTAGTACTGATTGTATTAAAAAAGTTTATGATAGTGCGGGTAATGTTGTAACAATTGATAATGGTGAATGGCTAAAACCTTTAGATCACGGGATTATAACTAGTAAAGTTGGTTATCGTTGGGGAAGTTATCATAATGGTTTAGATATAAGTGGACCAAGTCCATTTGAAGGAACTCCTGTTTATGCTGCAGCTGCTGGGGTAGTTTCAGGTAAGATTTATGCTAGTAGTTGTGGAGGTAATATGTTATTTATTGATGTAACTGTTAATGGAGTACCTTATACAACATTCTATTATCATTTATTAAGATTTAATGTTGATTTAGGTGATGTTGTTACTCAAGATACCATTCTTGGTTGGGCTGGAGGATATTCTACTTCAACGGCTCACGGTGGATATGATACTTGTACAACTGGTGCTCATCTTCATTTTGGAGTAGCTAAAGGTTTTTATAATGGTTATGCTATACCAAGAGATAATGTTATGACCCCACCTGGTTTTCCTAATTATGAAGGTTGGAGTTTTGGGGCTCGTAATGTTTGGTATGTTGGTTAAGAATTTGTTGAAAAACAAGTTCTTTTTTTCTATAATAATTTTGGTGATGATTATGACTTTTTCAACAAGATTAAAAGAAGAAATAGCAAGTATTAAATCTTCTAGAAAAGCAATGTTATCAGAAATTATGGCTTTTTTAAGATATGATGCTCAAGTAAATAATAAAACTATTACTCTTACTTTTGAAAATGGTTCAGTAGCTAGAAGAGTATATAAAAATATTAAAGAAATATTTAATATTGAAATAAAGATTATAGTTAGAAATCAAAAAAGATTAAGAGCTAAACAAATATATATTTTAGAGGTTAAAGAAAATGTTAAAGATATTTTAGAAAAATTACATATTTATCAAAATAATCATTATCGGGCTATAAATGAAGATGATTTAAAAACAAAAGAACAAATTATTGGTTTTGTTAGAGGTATTTTTTTAGCTAATGGTTCGATAAATGATCCAAGTACTAGTGGTTATCATTTAGAATTTGTTTTTAGTATTAAAAGTGATGCAATGTTTTTAAATAATTTATTACATCAAATGAAATTTCATAGTAAAGTTTTAAAAAGAAATAATCGTTATATGGTTTATTTAAAGGCTAGTGAAGAAATAAGTGATATTATAAGATTATTTGAAGCTTCTAATTGTTTATTTTATTTTGAAGATATTCGGATATATCGTGATCATAAGAATATGTTAAATCGGTTAAATAATTGTGATATAGCTAATCAAGAAAAAAGTATTAAAACAGGATTTTCACAAATAGAAGATATTAAGTATTTAAAAGAAAATGATTTACTTTCTTTATTAGATGAAAAAACTAATTTAGTTATAAAAGCAAGAGAAGAAAATCCTGAAAGTTCTTATCAAGAATTAGCAGATATTATAACTAATGAATATGGTTATAAGATTAGTAAATCAGGAATTAATCATCATTTTATTAAAATTAAAAAACTTGTTAATAATTGTAAAGAAAAAAGAAACTAATTCTATAGTTTCTAATTTAATTTTTTATGGCGTTTGCTAATCTTTGAGCTTGTTTATTAATTTTTTCATCTTCATAAGCTTCAATTTGATTATTTAAAATTGTTTTAAAATCATTAGTTTTTTTTTACATAATTAAATATAAAAAAAGATGAAGCTGTTGTTATTTTGATTGTACCATAATTAAATATTTTACCAAGCATTCCTTGAATAACTTGAATTCCATTTATTTTGTTTAATGGACTATCTAGTTCATTTGTATTAACTAATCCTGTTTTACCAATTATTCTTTTGTTAGTAATTTCTATTTTTGTTGTAAAAAATTTAATCAAATCTTTTGGTAACCATATAAATCCAATTAAAAAACAACAAGCAAATAAATCTAAAATAAATTTAAATATATATGCAACTAATGAAAGTTTAGCACTTTTTATTGTTTTTTCTTCCATACTTAATTTTTACTTTCTAATTCTATTATTAAAACATTTAATTATTTCTTTATATTTACATAATATCATAAAAGCATTAAAAAACAATAATAATATTTTCTTGCCAAAAATAAAATTGAAAGTTTCCGTATTTTTTATATGGGAAGTAAGTCATTAAATTAGTATTATTACTATTTATAGTTTTAGTATAAAAAGAAAACCACCTAACTCAGCAATGATTTAGGTGAAACCAATCTTTTGGCAACACTCAATATGCGATTTGAATGTTCCATTTTTATTTTATTCAAGTTTCCTTGACCGTATCGGAAAATGGTTCAGGCCACGTGCTTCAGCACGTAAAACCCTTGTAGGGTTAAGAGGCAATTTATTGCCGCAATTTTGAAAAAATGATGTATAATAACAAACCAAGTGAGGCGGTTTGTGATGAGAAAATCAAGTCATGTCCAATATGATATAGAATATCACGTAGTGTGGACAACAAAATATCGATATAAAGTGTTAAGTGGAAGAATAGCTGAAAGGTGTCGAGAATTAATAAGACAAAGTTGTAATAGTATGAATGTAAATATAATAAA
>CANQZH010000048.1 GCA_947628245.1 uncultured Bacilli bacterium
ATCATTTAACAAATAAATTTTATCATCTTTTTTAGAAATAGTCTTATTCACGTTTTCACCTCCTTCAAATTAATTTGCTATTATACTTTATAGAAGTTGAAAACTTTGTCACATTTTGTAAAAACTATAAATTTTATTTAAAATTTATAGTATATATTTTTCTAAAACATTAATTTTTTCTTTAATATCTAAAATTATTTTTTGATGACTATCTGGTATATTTTTTAATATTTCTTTTAGTTTTTCTAAATCTTGTTGATAATATTTTTGATACTCTTTATTATATTTACCAAATAAAATTTCTTCTTTAGTCAAAACTTCCTTACCTTTAAGATAACTAATAATATGATATAAATGTTTTTTATCCATAATAATATATTCTTTATCAATTTTATACTCTAATTTATTAAATAATAATCTTAATTTATCATAATCATTATTAGATTGAACAATAATCTTATTAATACTATTTAATTTATCAGTTTTAGTTAAAATATGTTTAATAGTATTATATCCCATACCAGCAATTACTAACGTATTATAATCATCTACTTTAATATTATTTAATCCATCAGTTAAAACTAAAGGTATTTCTTTATCTAAATGATATTCTTTTAAATTATTTAAAGCACTATCCAAAGCCTTCTGATGAATATCCGTCCCCATACATTTAATACCTTTATTATAAAGTAAAATTAATAAATAACCGTGATCAGTCCCAATATCAATAACTTTATCATCTTTATTTATTAAAGACGCAATAAAATCTAATCTTTTAGTCATTTAAAAAATCTCTTAACTTTTTAGCTCTTGATGGATGTCTTAATTTTCTTAAAGCCTTAGCTTCAATTTGTCTAATACGTTCTCTCGTAACATTAAATTTTTTACCAACTTCTTCTAAGGTATGACTAGTTCCATCAATAAGTCCAAATCTTAATTCTAAAACTTCTTGTTCTCTTTCTTGTAAAGTACTTAATACTTCTCTAATTTCCTCTTTTAATATTTCATTAGTAGCATATTCTTCTGGAGTCATACTATTAGGATCCTTAACAAAATCACCTAAATGCGAATCATCTTCTTCTCCAATAGGCGTTTCAAGTGAAACAGGATCTTGACTTATTTTAATAACATCTCTTACCTTTTCTACTGAAATACCCATTTTCTTAGCAATTTCTTCTTCACTAGGTTCCCTATTTAACTCTAAAGTTAATTGTCTTTGAATTCTTGCCATTTTATTAATTGTTTCAACCATATGAACAGGAACCCTAATAGTTCTTGCTTGATCAGCTAAAGCTCTTGTAATAGCTTGTCTAATCCACCAAGTAGCATATGTTGAAAACTTATAACCTTTATCATAATCAAATTTATCAACAGCTTTCATTAAGCCAATATTACCCTCTTGAATTAAATCCAAAAATAATAAACCTCTACCAACATATCTTTTAGCAATAGAAACAACTAAACGTAAATTAGACTCAGCTAACCGATTTTTAGCTTCTTCATCACCATTAGCAACCTTAATAGATAAATCCATTTCTTCTTCAGCCGATAATAAAGATATTCTACCTATTTCTTTTAAATACATTCTAACAGGATCATTAATATTGATATCTTTAGTTATCTCAGCATCATCTAAAATAATTGAATTACCATCATCTTCATCACTATCATTATTCTTATCATCTTCTCCAATAATTTCAATTTTATTATTAACTAATTCATTATATAAAACATCTAAAGAATCATTATCAACATCTAATCCCTTAAGTGAAGAAGCTAATTGTTCAAAAGTAATTTTTCCTTCCTTTTTCCCTAACTCAATTAATTCATTTTTTCTTTCTTCAAAAGTCTTAATTTCTTTAACTTTTTTAACTTTTTCTAACTTCTTATCCGGTTCTTTATCAACTAATTTAATCCCTTCATTAGTTATTAAATCATAAAACTTAGACATATCCTCTTTATTTACTCGACATTCTTTTAAAACCTCAGCAACTTCACTAATAACTAAATAACCTTGTTCTTTCCCTACATTAATTAATTCTTGTTTTTTCATTTCATACTTTGTCATCTTAAATCACTTCTTTCTATAATCCTTCTTTTTCTTTTTTCAATTCCGTAATCTTTAACCCAATTTCATTTTTTAAAGTCTCATCAAAAGTATTCTTTAAATTATTTTTTAATTCTTTAATCTCTTCTTCAATCATAATCTTTTTCATACTTTTAAGATACTCCTCCATTTTACTATCGGTTAATTCTTCTTCTTTTATAATATTTATTACTTCTTTTATATCATCTTTAATAGGTGATATTTCAACATAACTTAAAAAATCTGCTAAATTAATCGTCTTGTGCTTTTCAAAGTAGTATAATACTTCATTAGCAATTTGTCGATATTTTTTTAAACTAAAATAACTTAAATATTTTTGATACATTTTAATATATTTTACATCATTCATCATATAATATAATATAGCTTTAGCACATATATCATATTTATTTTTTTTAATTTTAACTTCTTCTTTACTCTCTATTATTAACGGTTCTCTCCTTTTAACCTTTTTACTTAATTCACTTTTTAATAAATCATAAGAAATATCATAATCTTTAGCAATTTTTTTAATTGTTATTTCTTGTTCTAATTCATCAACATTTTCTAATACTTTTAAAACATCTTTAATATAATTAACTAATTCTTTAGAATCTTTTAAATTTTTATTTTCTTTTAAATAGGATAACTTAAAATCTAAAAAAGATATTGGATGTTTTAAACATTCTTCCATTGCTTCTTTTCCAAAATTAATTAAAAATTCATCCGGATCTTTAGCTTTTTGTAAACGAACAACATCAATATTTAATCCCGCATTTTCTAATAATTCGCCATTATTAAAGGTATTAACTTTTCCCGCATCATCATTATCTAACATTAAAGTAATTGGAACTCTTAATTTTCTAATTAA
This sequence comes from uncultured Bacilli bacterium, assembly GCA_947628245.1. Taxonomy (GTDB): domain Bacteria; phylum Bacillota_I; class Bacilli_A; order RF39; family UBA660; genus Ventrenecus. The sequence continues at coordinate 2,958 of CANQZH010000048.1, forward strand.
TTCAATTTGTTCTTTAGTAAGACTTGTTCCCATTAAAGCAATAGTATTATAAAAACCCATTGAATATATTCGCATCACATCCATATTACCTTCAACTAAAATAACTTTTTTAAAAAGTCTAACCTTTTCTTTAGCCCGATGATAATTAAATAAAACAGAACCTTTTTTAAATAAAACAGTTTCTTTACTATTCAAATATTTAGGAGTAGCATCTTTAAGATAAACTCTTCCAGTAAACGCTACAACTTTCCCATCAGGATTTTCAATTGGAAATAAAATTCGATTTTGAAAAACATCATAATAATCAGTTCCACTTCTTCTAATGAGCCCTAAAGATAAAAGCATATTTAATTGATAATTTTTCTTTTCTAATAAAGGACCTAAAGTATTACCTTCCAAAGCTAATCCTAAATGAAAAGTTTCAATCATCTCATCAGTTATTTTTCTACTATATAAATATTCTTTAGCTCTTTTAGCTTCTTTACTTTGTAAATTATTTTGATAATATAAAGAAGCTAAAGAAAGAATTTTATATTCTTCTTCATTTTCTTCTTTAGGTTTTTGATAATTACTAGTAAAACTCATTCCAATTTTATTAGCTACAATTGATACAGCTTCTAAAAAACTAACATCTTCATACTCCATTACAAAAGTAAAAACATTACCCCCAGCTCCACAAGAAAAACATTTATACAATTGTTTTTCGCGACTAACACTCATTGATGGTGAATGATCTTGATGAAAAGGACATATTCCAAAATAATTTTTACCCTTTAAAGTTAATGGAAGATAAGAACTAATTATCTCAACAATATCTGCATTTTTTCTAATATCATCTACATTAACTGCCATATTTTTTTCCTCTTTCTAATATTATATATTACCACCAATAGCCCAATTTCCTTTTTTTTAATTAAAAAAAATGCTAAAAAAGTCAATTTTTTTAACATTTTTGCCCAATATAGTATATTTGTTTATCTTTTTCTTTCTTACTACAAGTTAACAAAATAAGTAAATTTTTCTCTTTAATTTGAAGATTTAACTTTCCATCTTTATCTTTATACTCTTTATTAATAATACAATATTTTTTTTCTAAATTATTTTCTTTAATAATAAATACATCTTGAATATCCAATTCTTCTAATTTTTTAAAATAAGAATGAAGACCATTTCCTGAATGACTAGCTAAAATATCAGGTCCTCCATTAAGCGATTTTATCACCATAATTCCATAATTCAAATTGTTTTTTGGGGAATCATAAGGAAAATAAGCTTTACTAAAAGCAATCTTAGGAATAACTAAAATATTATTACCAATTAAAGATTTAAAATCATTTAAACTTTGTATAGATTTACGATAAGCATAAGGAAAAATAATTAATAAAGTTAAACTAAGAACAAAGATATTTTTTAAAGTAGATAAAAAGGGCAATGGTAAGAAAGCCAAAGAGCGGTTCAAAACCTTTTTCCAAAGTATTGGGAATTTCTTCATAAACATATTCATCATCTTCTTCTAAAGTCTCTTCAATCTTATTAGAATAAACAAATTTAAGATTAGATTGTAAAAGATAAGTATCAGAAAGTAACAATCCTAATCTTTGTTCATCATCATAAATAGTTATAGTTTCATAATCATCAAAGAATGGAATTTGAAAAATATCATAATCTTTAAGATATAACGGTTTAGCTAATTCATTATCATCTTCATCAACAAAAACAACTTTATATAATTTTTCTTTAACATTAAAAGATAAAAAAACATCTTCTTTAGGCATCATAAACTGATTATCTTTAATTAAAATTTCTTCACCTGAAAGCGTTTTAAGTTTAATAAAATCTAACAAATAATTATCATCTAACATATACTTTAAATTTACTAAAGTCCCCCATTCATACTCAAAATCTAACAAAAACTTTATATTTCGATCATTTAAATAACTAATTTGATATTTTTCTTTATTAGTTTCAATAATCAATTTAACATTCTCATTAGGCATTATAAATGAGTTATTTAAGTATTCAACATCTTTACCACTATTACTAACAATTTTAATAGAACTTATCTCATAACCATCATCAGGAATAACTACTAAATTTACTAAATCATTAAACAAAGCATTTGAAACATTTACTTTAACATTAGGATTATCTAAACTAATTTGATATCTTTTAGATTTAGTCTCTACTTTAATTAAAACATCACTACTAGGCATTATAAATGAATTATTTAAGTATTCAATCTCTTTACCACTATTACTAACAATTTTAATAGAACTTATTTCATAACCTTCATCAGGTATAACTACTAAATTTACTAAATCATTAAACAAAGCATTTGAAACATTTACTTTAACATTAGGATTATCTAAACTAATTTGATATCTTTTCTTTCTAACATTTGCTTTAATTGTAACTTCTTCATTAGGCATCACAAAAGATAAATTATTTAAATCAATTTCTTTATCATTAACATACACATCAGTTAATTCATAACCATCTAAAACTTTAATATCAAAATTAACTAATTCATTTACCTTAGCCATTGATGCACAACTAATACTAACTTCTCTACTATTAATTGTTTTAATATTATAACTTTTTTGTTCTACTAAAACATCAACATAAACATCAGAATTAGGCATTATAAATGAATTATCATTTGTAATTATTTCACTACCATCTTCTTTAGTAATCTTAAAATCTTTTAATAAATAATCTTCATCAACAACTAAATTATAACTAACAGCTTCTTCTTTTAAAGAATTACTAACAATATCTAATTCATAACCAATCGGATTACTTGGAATATGAATATCATAAATTGGTGGAATAACTTCAATACTTAAAATATTATGTGCCACACAAGGCTTAATTGCTTCAATATAATTAGATTTTTTATAATGTTTTGAATCAAAATAATTACCATATTCTGATTCATTTTTAATATCTATCTCAGTTTCATAAGTCCCTAAATTAACTCCTCTTATATAAAAACCATCTTCTCTTTGATCTAATTGTAAAGGAAAAGAATTTAAACTAATTTCATAATTACCTTCCCATTCTTTAGGAATAAAAGTCCATTCTCCTTGTTTTATCTTATAAGAATACTTCTTTTCTTTAATCATTTCTTTACCTTGCTTTAATAAACTTTCACTTATTTCATAATAAGGTTTAGGATCAAAAGAAAAACTAAGTGTATCTTTATTTCTTCTAGCAAAATCTTCAAATAAATATATTTGCATAGCTAAACGTTTATCAATACTATTATCTAAAGTTGCTAAATATAAAGCATTAAACTCATAAGGTTCTAAACCATACTTTTCATTTCGAACAACATAAGTTGAAGTATCAATAAATTCAACATTTCCTCTTTCTTGAAACAAAGCTCTTTTACTTTCATTATTAACAGCTAAATATAAAGGATAAACTTTACCATTATTTGTATAAGTATAATCATAAGGATTACTATTTGTTAATTCTAAAGCATATACTCTACCTTTAAATAATAAAGACATCAATAATGATATTCCTAGTAAAACTAATCCTCCTCTTTTTCTTTGATTATTATTATTCATTTAAACTCCTTCTAGGAGTTTTGGTCTCTTAAGCAATTATTATTATATTTAAATTTTATAATTTAGCAATTAAAGTCCTTTTCTTCGACAAAACTTCTATTAAATAGAATAAAAAATATGCCACACAAGCTCCTAAAAAAGGTCCAGTTAAATTATTAAAATAATAAGTTCCTAAAAAGATGAAAAAACCAGATATCAAAGCATATATAATTTGCATCTTCTTCAAAATTGGCGAAAACTCATTAAAAGGAATAATAAATATAGTTAAATAAATTACACTACTATTAAGTAAATTAATAAATAAATTAGCATCAGTCTTACTAATAGAAATTAATAATGAAAAAATAAAATAAACACCTAAAGATAAAACCGTCATCTCTTTTTTATAATAAAAACTAGTTCCAAACAATATTAAGCCAATTAACAAAAGCAAAATATTAGTAATTCCAACTCCTCCAACACTTTTACCTAAAAAAATATCTATAGTTCGATAAAATATTTCATTATTACTTTCAATAATATTAGTAAACTGATAATTTTTAAAACAAACTAACAACAATAAAGCAACATAAATTGGTGAAATAGTTAACTTAAATTTAGCAAAAAGAAATAAAATTAACCCAATAACTACACAAGAACCAATAATTGATACTTGATAAGGTAAAGCAACAGATATTAAAAAACCTAATAAATAATTTTTACTTAATTTATGTTCTAAAATTAAATCGATGATACCACCAATAACTAACCCACTAAAACAAATAATTAAAGGCCTTAAAGAAGTCCAAAAACTAATTTGATTATTTAAATAATAACTTAAACCATTCTTATAAAACCCATATAAAGATAATAAACTTAAAACAATTAAATACCATACCTTAAGATTAACTTTTTCTTCATAATAAGTATGCTTCATCATTTATCCCTCCTTAAAGAAAGATTACTAGGACAAACATATTCACATAAACCACAAGAAATACAATTATCCATTCTTTTCTTAAAAATAGGCTCACATCCTCTTGGACAAACACTTAAACATTTTCCACAAGAAATACAAGGTTTAACATCTCTTAATTCATCAAAAAATAAAACAGAACTAACATTTTCATCTACAACTACATCTAAAACATTTCTTTTCTTTTGTAAAACATTATTAATATAACCTTCTTTATTATTAATATTTAATTTATCTAAAATTTCTTTTAACAAAGTCCCCTTTTTAACTTTAACAACAACCGGATTTTCAATTTCTCCACTAACTGTTAGATAACAATCTAATAAAGGTTGATGATAAAAAATAGCCTGAACTAAATTTAAAGATTCATTAACAGTTAAAGAATTAATCTTTTCTTTTAAAATATCTTCTAAAATAACATCATTATAAAGAGGATAAACATCCGGTAATAAACTTATATTAATAAAAGGATATCTTCCTAAAATATTAGCAAAATAATTAATATTATCTGAATCATTTTCTTTTAATAAAATTCTTACTTCTTCATATTTATATATTTCTCTTAAAATATCTAAAACTTCTAATATTTCATCAAGATTATT
>CANQZH010000049.1 GCA_947628245.1 uncultured Bacilli bacterium
ATTTAATGTATCTCCTGCTAGATCAAAAGTTATTTTATCTGAATTATTAAAAGAAAAAATTATAGAAAAAGTTGGTACTGGAAAAAATACATATTATGTGTTAAAATAAAATTGATTGATTTATTATATATCAAATAGTTATGAGCAAAAGTTGTAGATATCTTCCACAATTGTTCCAATGGCGAATCTGTTCGAACTTTTCGGACATTAAAATATATTTCATCTCTATTTAGAGATGATTTTTTTTATTTCAAAAAAATCCCTCACAGGATATTTTGATACACTTGTCAAAATTCCTAGGGTGTTAATTATTTTAGCAAAGATAAAATAAAATGAAATTATTCTAAACTTTAAATATATTTATCAATAATGGAATTTAATTTATTTATAACTTTATTATAATCATCATCAGTAGTTGGTTTTCCATCAGGAATCGCTTCAAATCTATACGCATAGTTCAACTTACCGTCAAATATATCATATAAATCATTGTAAAGAAAATTTCCGATTTCTTCATATACTTTTGCATTTTTAAGTAATATTTTTTCTTTTTTATAGCAAAGTATAACTTTATTAAGTTCTTTTTCAGCAACTTCATACAATTTATCTTCAATACACTCAGGTTTAATTCCTTTATCTATGAAGTCAAACCACAAATCATTATATCCATCTGTTTTTTCAAAATAATCTAAATGTTCTATAATTGAATCATAAATTCTTTTTATTGAGTTTAATTGTAGTTCATTAAAATTATTCATTCTTTTCTTTTCTCCTTTAATACTTAATAAATACTTGAAATCTCTTAATTTATAATAATTAGCAATATTTTTTATAATATCTAAATTATTTGGACTTTGAACTCGATTTCTCCAACTATGCACAGCATCTTTCGAAACATATATTGAATCCGCAAGTTCTTGTTCCAAGTCACCAATTAATTTTTTGCCTTTATTTTTAGTAAATAGTTCATTAAATCTTTGATAATCGAAATAGTAATCAATTCCATTTATTTCATATCTTCTTGACATAAATTTCTCCTTTCATAATTCAATTATATCTTTTTTTACATTTTAAATAAAGTTTGATAAATTCAAACTATCACAAACTCCAAGATGCAGTATATCATTGTTTTATGTATGCTTTTCAAAATATAAATGCCATCAAAATTATAGAAAATCAAAATGAGGTATCTTTTATTGAAAATTGTAAATATCTTCCACAATCGCTCCATTGTGATAATTAATGACAATAAGAAACACACCTGCAAATTAACTTCATCAATTAACTAACATACATATTTAAATTATTTTAACAATATATATATATACTAATTATTTCTTAAATTCTTTTTAGGTACTGCAATACCTAATATATCATCTTTTGATGATCTCACCTTTATTTCTTTACTAAAATATTCTTATTTCTGAATTAAAAATATATTCTCTTAAAATATCTTTTTGATACATACTAATCCAACTCGAAATTTCTATAACCATTATATCATAATAATTAAAGTTAGAGATATCTTCTCCAATTATTCCAGTGTGATAAATACTTACAAATCTTATATATAAAATATTAAAAAGTTTAAGATAAATAACCATTCCCTTTATTTAATTTGGCATATATTATGAGTGGGATAGCATAATGTAGAAAGGAGAATATATTTTGCATAAAAATAAAAAGATAATTCTTATAGCCTTTCTTTTAACTCTTATTTTAATGACAGTTGGCTATTCAACATTTGCTACTGATTTTACAATTAATGGAACTGCTGAAATTACTGGTGAATGGGATGTTAGAATAACAAATATAACTCCTACAAAAGTACCTGATGGCTGTGATGCTGGAACACCAACTTTTACTAAAGATTCTATTAATTTTTCAGCTAAACTTAATAAACCTGGAGATGAAATTATTTATGAAGTTACCATTCAAAATTTAGGAACAATTAATGCCGAATTACAAACTATTATCTTTACCGAAGAAATTGATGGAATTGAAGAAATTAACTACACTACTTCAGAACTTAAGAAAGACTTAAATGTTGGAGATTCAACTACTTTCAATATTATAGTAACATATGTTAAAAATTCTGAAAGTATACCTGATATTAAAACTAAAACTTTAACAGGAATAATTCAATATGTCCAAAAAGAAAACTCTTAAAATATTTTTTCTTTTAACCATTTATACCTTAAGTAATATCTTCTTTTATTCTAATAATTTTTATGTTAATTTTCTTAATCCATTATTCTGGTTATTTTTTCTAATCTTTTTTTATCATCAAGATTTAAAATCACCAAAGAAAAAAGAAATCAATATTACTTTAACAATATCAATAATTTTTTTTATTCTATACTTATTAAGCGGTTTTATTTTAGGTTTTACTAAAAGTCCTTATAATCATACATTAATTAGTATTTTTAAAAATTTAGGGAAAATTATTTTACCTATATTTGGTATTGAAATAATACGTTATAAACTTCTAAAAAACAATAATAATAATTTTTTTAGAATTTTAATAACTATTATTATTATTTTAAGTGAGATTAATTTTAAAGCCCTTTTTCTTTCCAATAATATTTTTTATTATTTAATTTCCCAAATTATTCCAATTATTACTCAAAATATATTATTTACCTATCTATCTATAAATTCTTTCTTTAACATACCTATAATTATAAGAATATTTAATGAAATTCCTAAATATTTTTTACCAATTATTCCTTATAGTAATTGGTTTATTAACGGTTCTTTTGCAATTATTAAAGATTTAATTATTTACTATATCTTTAAATACTATATCTATAATAAAAAAATAATCCCTACTATATATCCTTTAACAATTATAATCTCTATTTTATTAGTATTTTTTAAGCTCGGATTATTTAATTATCAATCTATCGCAATTATATCAAATAGTATGAATCCTACTTTTAAAAGAGGTGATATTGTTATCTATAAAAAAGAAGATAATATTTTACCAGGAGATATTATTGTTTTTAAATATGAAAATCAAATTATAGTTCACCGAGTTATAAGTATAAATGAATATTATGTTACCAAAGGAGATGCCAATAACACTGTAGATTATCTAAAAATTAAAAAAGAAGATATAAAAGGTGTTTACCAATTTTCAATCAAATATCTAGGCTATCCTTCTATTTGGTTAAATGAATTTTTTGCTAAGGAGAATTAAAATGTTTAAAAAAATTATTATTATCTTTCTTTTAATCTTAATTCTTTTTTTAGGAATAATATTTATTAATAAAAATCTATCTAAAAATAATATAGAACTTGAAAACAAAACAACATATAACGTTACTTTAAAACCTAATATTTATTTTTCTAATAATAAATTAGAAGCTAATAATTATTATATTGCTAATTCCATTGAAAATATTAATGTTTATTTTGATTATTATTTAAAAAATCAAAATAAAGAAAATATTTCTTATGATATAACAGCCTCTTTAAAAAGCTATGCTGATAATGGGACTAAATTAATTTGGACTAAAGATTTTAATTTAAAAAAGCTAAATAGTATAAATGAAAAAGAAATTAATATAAAAGAAAATTATAATTTAGATTACCAATATTATGTTAATTATGTTAAATCTTTTCAAGAATATTATAATATTAAAACTGAAAACTATTTATACATCAAACTTAATCTTAAAATCGATGGCAAAATTAACCCTAATGTTTTATTAACAATTCCTATTAATGAAAATATTATTGAAATAACTTTAAAAGAAGAAAATCCTTTTCTAAAAAACAATAATATTGATTTTTCTTTTATTTTTATAATTATAGTTATTATTCTTTTAATAATTAAAATTTTATTTAAAAAAGATAATGAAAAAGCAATTTTAAAAGAATATCAAGATATAATTATAACTATTCAAAATAAACATAATATAAATTATAACCATATTATATATTTAACAAATTTAAAAGATTTAATTAGCATAGCCTTAAATAATAAAATAAATATCTTTAATTATCACAATACCTACTACACTACTGTAGATAATACAACTTATCTTTATATTTTAAATATTGACAATTTGTCCACTTCTCATGTATAATTAACATGTATAGTGGACAAGGAGTAATACAAAATGGAAATTTTAACAATTGAAGAAATAGCCAAAAAAACAAATAAAAGTCTTAAAACAATTAGAAGACAAATTGCTGAAGGAAACTTAAAAGCAACTAAAATTAATAACAGATATAGAATATCCATTGGCGATTATCAAATTTGGTATAAAAATTATAATAAAGTTAAAAACCAAGAAACAATTTTTGACGATGTTGATTATAAAAATGAAGAAGCTAAAAAAGTTAACTATATAAACATTTCAGACGAATGGAAAATTGATGGTTGGCAAAATCCTGAAGATAGAAACGGAATAAATTTTATCGACTTATTTTCTGGAGCTGGAGGATTATCTTGTGGATTAGTTATGGCGGGAATGACTCCAGTAGGAAGTATAGAAATAATGGAGCAAGCTGTAGCAACTTATAAATACAATTTTATAGATAAAAAAGGATTTAATGAAAATGTAGAAAGCCGAGATATTAGAAAAAAAAATGTAAAAAAAGCTTTATATAATAGTCTAAAAGATACAAAGGTAGATGTAATTGTTGGTGGTTTTCCCTGCCAAGGATTTAGTATGGCTGGAAACCGAATAGTTACCGATAAAAGAAACACTTTATACTTAGATATGTTAGAAATCGTAAATCACATTAAGCCAAAAATTGTAGTAATGGAAAATGTTCCAGGATTAAGATCTATGTTAGGAGGAAAAGTAGAAGAAAAAATTATTAATGATTTTGAAAAAATTGGTTATAAAATAAATGTAACTATTTTAAATGCTGCCGATTATTATACACCTCAAACAAGAAGAAGAGTAATTTTTATTGGAAATCGAATAGGTGTAAATAATTACCATCCTAAACCACTTTTAACTCCTGATAAATATATTACTACTAAAGAAGCAATTGAAGATTTAATGAACAAAAAAGATGATCCATTATTTAATCACGTTACTACTAAACATACTAAAATAATGGAAAAAAAATTACTAGCTGTTCCTGAAGGAGAAAGTTTATATAAAAATTACTCTGATTCTTGGAAAAAATGTCCTTGGAACAAACCATCTTGTACCGTAAAAGAAAATCACGGTGGATTAAATATTCATCCTATATTACCTAGAGTTATAACTGCTAGAGAAATGGCTCGATTACAATCTTTTCCTGATGATTTTATTTTTCAAGGTTCTAAAAAATGGCAACTAACTCAAATTGGTAATGCTGTTCCTTGCTATTTGGGAAAAGCAATTGGCTTAGCTGTTCAAAAAATGTTAGAAGAAGAAAAACAATAAAATCTATTTATCAAACTTTTCAAAATTTTTTGATATTTCTTTATTAAAAGCTATAGGATCATACCAATAGCAACCAACACACGTTTTAGATTTTTCATTACCAAAAGTATAAGATTCAGAATATCCTAGATTTTTAGCATTATATCTTTTACCAGTCTCAAGGCATTTTTTACAATGTTGTCTTTTAGCATCATTAGCTGTTTTAGATAATGGTTGAAAATCTTCTATTTTTTGCATCTCTTTATCATTTAATCGCCAATCATCTTTCATTCCATCTTTATGGTCAACTTCAACATTAGTACTTATATCTAAAATAACACATCTTTTAGCTTTAATTGATTTATATATATCATTTCTAATAGATTGATTTATTTTAGTATTTTTATTAAATCCATCAGCTTTTATAGAATATATTCTATTATTTTTTCTAGTTCGTTCAATATTATATTTAGCACCTAAATATCCTTGATTAGATCTACACCAATCCCCTCCATTAGTTGTATAAAATGAATGATGATATTTTTGTAATTCATCCATTGTAATACTAGGACTAAATCCCATTTCTTTAATAAACATTTTTTCAAAAGCTCTACCCAAATGTGAACCCTTAAGTTCATATTGTGAATATTTTTTTAAGACATCAACTACTTCTTCAAAATTATTTGACATCTCTATTTCTTTAATTATTTGTTTACTTAAATCGCTTGTTAATTCCATATATACCTCCCTAAAAAATAATTTTCAATTAGTATTATACAATATTTTTTAATAAAAAAAATTATTTAAAAAAAGTTTTAAAAAAAAGTTGACAAACCAACTTAAATCGTTTAGTATATGAACTACCAATTCACTTAAAGGCGAATTGGTGCTAGTATCACACTAGTCAACCCCTTTTTATTCTTTTAAGTAGTTACCTTTAAGGTAACTACATTTTTTTTAATCTTTTTTATTATCTTTTTTTATCTCTAAATCATATAATTTTTTATATATTTTATTAGTTTTTAATAACTCTTCATGAGTACCCATACCTTTTACTTGACCATCATCTATTAATATTAAACGATCACTATTAATAACCGTTGATAAACGATGAGCTATAATTAAAATTGTATATTCCCCTTGCATATTAGCAATGGATTTTTGTATTTCTTTTTGGGTTTCATTATCTAAAGCACTTGTTGCTTCATCAAATAAAATTATTTCAGTTTTTAATACTAACGCTCTAGCAATGGCAAGTCTTTGTCTTTGACCACCTGATAAAGTTATTCCACTTTCCCCAACAATCGTATCATAGCCATCTTTAAGGGACATTATAAAATCATGCAAAGATGCCATCTTACAAGCTTCAATCATTTCTTCATCGGTTAAATCATTTTTAATAATTTTTAAATTATCTTTAATACTCATATTAAAAATATAAGGATTTTGACTAATTACTGATAAATTACCTCTTATAGCATCTTTTGATAATTTATTAATTGAAATTCCATCAAATAAAATATCTCCTTCATCTACTTTATATAATTTAGCAATTAAATTAAAAATTGTCGATTTACCAGAACCACTTTTTCCAACAAAAGAAACAGTTTCATTAGGTTTTATCTTAAAACTAATATCTTTTAAAACTTCTTCATCATTATCATAGCAAAATGAAACATTTTTAAATTCAATTTCTCCTGTTGCCTTTTTTAAATTTTTAGTACCAAAAGTTTCTTTAGGATAATTAACTCCATCAATAACATCAAAAATTCTTTCAGCGGCTAAAGTAAAACTTTTAATCGTATCAATAAAATTATCTACTTCCCCAGATATACTCATAATATTTCCCCGATAATTTAAAATAACAATCATTGTTGCCACAGCAAGTTTTCCTTCTAAAATGTAATATAAACCAACTACCATAATTAAAAAATCAAGACAATCTCTTACACTACCATTAATTAACCGAAATGAAGATCTTGTATATCTTGTATCAAAAAAAGCTTCATTACGTTTATCTATAACTTCCTCAGCTCGATTAAGAAAAGATTTTTCAGCATTTAATATTTTTATATCTTTAACTCCTCTTACTAATTCACTAATAAAACCAGAAGAGACATCACTACTTTTCTTTTCAATCTTTTTTTTCTCTAATATTTTCTTACCTGCATATTTTTGTAAGAAAAACAAAATTAAAATAAAGATAAAATATAAGAAAAAGATTAATTTATTTAAGAAAAAAATACTAATAAATATTCCAATAGCAGTTATAATATAAGTTATATAATCAGTCATTAAATTAAATATATCAGCTATAGTATCAGTATCATTATTAATTCTTTCAATAAAAATTCCACTAGAATTTTGATTTAAAGTTGCTGTTTCAATTTTTAAAGTTTCCTTAGCAATATCATTTTGAATATTTTTTTTAACAGCAAAATAATATTTAAGACTATATTTTGAAGATAAAAAATTAACAGTATTTCTTAAAATTTCAATTCCAAAATTGGCAATAATCATTAAAAATACTTGATCCCAAATTCCACTTGTTAAACTAATTATACTTTTAGCAGCAATTAAAGGTGACAAAATTTCAATAACACACATAATAATACATAAAAACATAAAATAAAATAAATATTTTCTTTCGTTTTTAGCATATTTATAAGT
>CANQZH010000050.1 GCA_947628245.1 uncultured Bacilli bacterium
TTGCAAGCATAACAATCACAATCATTACTAATTGGAGTAAAATCTTTTTTATATTTAGCATTTTTTAAATTAATTTTTCCATATTTAGTTAAAGCATGTCCATGTCTTGCTAATCTTGTTGGACTAACACAATCAAATAAATCAATTCCTCTAATAACATTTTCTACAAGATCTATTGGATCTCCTACCAATAGAATAACCATCAAAATCCATTTCGACTAATTTAGTAGCACAAAGTTTTCTTAAATCTTCATAAACGCCACCTTGAACAATCCCAAATAATATTTGATCTTTACCTTTAAAAACATCTTTCCCTCTTTTAGCCCATCTAAGAGTTCTTTCTACACTTTGTTTAACATATTCTTTTGTTGCAGGATAGCCTATACATTCATCAAAACTCATTACAATATCACTACCTAAATTTTCTTGAATTTCAATTGATTTTTCAGGAGTTAACAAAAGACTATCACCATTATATTGATTTTTAAAATGAACTCCTTCTTCAGTTATATCCTTTCTTTTAGCTAAAGAAAAAACTTGAAAACCACCAGAATCAGTTAATATAGGTCCATCATAATTCATAAATTTATGAAGACCTCCAGCTTCTTTTATAACATCATCACCAGGTCTTAGCCATAAATGATAAGTATTAGCTAGAATAATCCCTGCTTTAGCATCCTTTACTTCTTCAGGACTTAAAGTTTTAACTGTTCCTTGTGTTCCTACAGGCATAAACATAGGAGTTTCATATGTTTTACCATTATAAATAATTTTGCCTAATCTAGCTTTAGTATTTTCTTCTTTTTTTACTAACTCAAATTGTAACTTCATTTAATCAACCTCATTTACTTTTCGCTTTTTATAAACATTGCATCACCAAAAGAGAAAAAACGATATCCTAATTTAATAGCTTCCTTGTAAGAAGTCATTATCTTATCTTTACCTGCTAAAGCACTAACTAACATAATTAAAGTACTTTTTGGTAAATGAAAATTGGTTATTAAACAATCAATTGCTTTAAACTCGAAACCTGGATAAATAAAAATATTAGTATTTTCTTTAGTCTCTTTAAAAGTATGATATTTACTCATTACTGATTCTAAAGTTCTAGTTGATGTTGTCCCAACAGCTATAATTCTTCTTCCATCTTTTTTAGCTTCATTTAAAATCTTAGCCGTTTTTCCACTCATTTCATAATATTCACTATGCATTATATGTTTAGTTACATCACTTACTTCAACTGGTCTAAAAGTACCTAGACCAACGTGTAAGGTAACATAAGTTATAATAACACCCATATCTTCTATTTTTTTTAATAAATTTTTGGTAAAATGAAGACCTGCTGTAGGAGCTGCTGCACTACCTAAAACTTTAGCATAGACAGTTTGATAACGATCCTTATCTTTTAATTTCTCGTGAATATATGGAGGTAGTGGCATAGTACCTAATCTATCTAATATTTCCATTAAAATACCTTGATACTCTAATTTTACTTCAACAATTCCTTCACTTTTTTTATTAATTACTTCTGCAATTAATTCATCACCAAATTTAACTCTACTTCCAACTTTTAATCTTTTAAAAGGTCTTGATAAACATTCCCAAACATCATCACCTAAATCTTTTAACAATAATAATTCAATAACTGCAGCTGTATCAACTTTCTCTCCTATTAAACGAGCGGGAATAACTTTAGTATTATTTAATACTAAAACATCACCTTTTTTTAAATATTTAGTAATATCTTCAAAATGTTCGTGAGTAATTTTTCCACTATCTTTATCTAAAACTAATAATCTAGAAGAACTTCGATCTTTTAAAGGACTTTGAGCAATTAAATTTTCTGGTAATTCATAATCAAAATCACTTGTACTCATAACTACCTCTTAATCTTAAAAATTTTATTTAATTTTAAATAAGCCCCATCAAAATCATCCATTGCTACATTTAAAACTTTAATTTTCGAATTTTCTAATTCTTCACCAATAACCTTATACATATTTTGTTGTTTAAGACTACTATCAACACTAAAAGACTGATAATTATGATGAGATTCTCTTCTTAATCTTTCTTCAAAAAGTAAAGGATTTTCTAAATATAATAAAACTAAATAAATATCATAATTTAATTCTTCTAATTTTTTTAAAAGTTCTTGATAAATATCACTAAAAGAATAATCTTTATAGCCTAATCTAGCATATACTTCTTCCGTAAAAAAAGTTCTATCAAAGATTAAATCCATTGGAATATCTTGCATTTGTTTTAAATAAGCTAATAAAGCTTCATACATTTTTTTACTTAAATTTTTACCATTAATAGTTTTATCTTTTTGACCACTTAAACGATATAAATTAGAACTAGCAATATTTTCTCTTAAATAATTTGCTAAAGTTGTTTTTCCTGTTCCTTGTGGTCCTTCAATAATAATTAAACGATTTTTTTCCATACTAACCTCCTAAAATAAACTTTTATTATGAGCAATTTTTAAATGTTCATAGCTTTTTTCAGTTGCTACTCTTCCTCTTGGAGTTCTTTTAATAAACCCTTCTTGCATTAAAAATGGCTCCACTACATCTTCTATTGTAGAAGATTCTTCACCAATACTAGTAGCAATAGTCTCAACCCCAACTGGTCCTCCATTAAACTTTTTAATTAAACTTGTTAAATATTCAATATCAACTGCATCTAAACCATATTCATCAACTTTTAATCTTTTTAGAGAATCTTCCGTTAATTCTTCATCAATTTCATAAATATTTTTAACTAAAGCAAAATCTCTAACTCTTTTAAATAAACGATTAGCAATTCTTGGTGTCTTACGGCATCTAGCAGCTATTAATCTTGCGGCTTCTTCTTTAATTGGCATATCAAGAACTCGACTAGTTCTTAAAATAATTTTTAATAATTCATCTTCACTATAATAATTTAATTTAGAAACAATGCCAAAACGATCACGTAAAGGACTAGAAATATCTCCAGCTCTTGTTGTTGCTCCAACTAAGGTAAAGGGTGGTAAATCAATTTTAATAGTTCTTGATTTACCATCACTATTTAAAACTAAATCAATTTCAAAATCTTCCATAGCTGGATATAAAATTTCTTCAATAAATTTAGGCATTCGATGTATTTCATCAATAAATAAAACATCTCCTGGTTCTAAATTAGATAAAATAGCTGCTAAATCACCACTTTTTTCAATAGATGGTCCTGAAGCTGTCTTAATATTTACACCTAACTCATTGGCAATAATATGAGATAAAGTTGTTTTACCAAGTCCTGGTGGGCCATATAATAAAACGTGATCTAATGGTTCATTTCTAATTTTAGCAGCTTCAATAAAAACTTTTAAATTTTCGGTAATTTCTTTTTGACCAACATATTCCTTTAAACTTTGAGGTCTAATATTATTTTCAAAAACATCAACATCTTGTTCAGTTGCATCAACAATACGATTATCCATAAACCCTCCTAACTATTTTAATAATAATTTTAATGCCTCTTTGATTTGACTTTCAATTGGTAAACTTCCATCAATATTAGGTAAAACTTTTTTAATATCAATCATCTTATAACCTAAACCTTCTAATACACTTGCTAATTCTTCATTATGATTATTACTTATAACTTCTTCACTACTCATTAATTTACCTTTTAAATCAAGAATAATTTGTCTAGCAACTTTATCCCCAACTTTAGGAAATTTCTTTAAATATAAAATATTTTCCCGATCAATAGCATCAATAATACCTTTAACACTACCAGTAGCAAGCATTGGCATCACAAGCTTAGGACCAACACCTTTAACACTAATTAATTTTAAAAATAATTCTTTTTCTTCTAAACTAGTAAAACCATAAAAAGCTTGTTCTTCTTCTCTAATATGATGATATATAAAAACTTTAACATCATTATCAAGACTAAAACTAAAAGGATTAGCTACATAAATATGATAACCAATATTATTAACTTCTAAAAAAATTGAATTACTTTCATATCCTGTTACTTTACCAATCATATAACTATACATACAACCACCACCATTATTTTATCAAATTTCTCTTAAAAAGTCTTTAACTAAGATAATTTGTTAAAATTTTATTTAAATCATTTTCTTTTATAAAATTATTTTCATCTTCCCTATTAGTTTTCTTTAAAAGTATTTTATCTTGATTATCTATTAAAACATCATTTTTAATTATTAAAACTTTTTGTTCTTCTTTTAAAGAATTATTTTGATAATCAAACAAATAATTTAAAGTTATTTTATCATTATTTACTAAATAATTACCAATTATTTTATTATCATTATCTTGATAAATAAACAAACCTTTTTCATCTAAATAAAGACTTATCTTTTCTTCATTTTGATATAAACCATTAACTATAATTTGTCTACTATTATGTCTAAGACTTAAATATAGACCAATCGTTAAACAAATAATAATTGCTAAAAAACCACCAATTATAATATCTTTTCCTTCTTCCATTTTTAACTAACCTTTCCAAATTTATTAAATGGGAAAATGATAAAGGAAGTTGTTCCTTCAATATCTTTTTTATGAACTGGTCCAACATATCTACTATCTAAAGAAACAATTCGGTTGTCGCCTAGTAAAAAGTATTCATCATCTCCTAGTTTAACTTCTTCAAAATCAAAAGTTGTTCCATAAGCATAAAAATCTTCTATTTTTTTATCATTTATATAAATAATTCCATTCTCACATTTAATTGTTTCATTAGGAAGACCATAAACTCTTTTAATAACTGTATCTCCTTTTTGATTATCAACATCAATATTAGCAACAACCATTGAATATCTATTAATCTCACCTAATTTATTTAAAATCATAATCTCGCCACCATCTAAAGTATCAAACATTGATTCACCACTTACTCTTACAGGTGTCGCAATAAAAGAACGAATTAAAATAACTACAATTAAAATAATAATATAAGGAAGTAATTCTTTAAACCAATTTTTCTTTTCCTCTTTCATTTTTTTCACCAACCTACTTTACATTATATCAAAAAAAAAGAGTCTTTAAAACTCTATTTTCTTTTCAAATTTTTTTTCATATCATCTAAGGCTAAATTAGCATTATCCATTGCATTATCAACCATATCTTCAACTTTCTTTTTGGTATTTTGATTAGAAAGCATATAAGTTGCTAAAGCCATACCACCAGCCATTCCTAGACTCATTGAAATAATAGTATTTTTCATTTTCTTCACCTCTAACCTTATTATGAATCATTTTCTTTAAATTTATTCGTTATTTTATTTAATAAATCAGTTTTTCTTTTTTCAGCATAATCATTATTAACAGCCATTAAAAACGAAGTTTCATCACCAACTATTACTAAACTATTCTTGGCTCTTGATACACCCGTATATATTAATTTATTATAAAGCATTTTATAATAATTTTTACAAACTGGTAAAATAACATTAGCAAATTCACTACCTTGGCTTTTATGAATTGTAATAGCATAAGCGTGTTTAATACTATTTAAATCTTCTTTTTGATAAATTACTTCATTTCCATCAAAGTCAATTAAAATACTATAATCTCTTTTTTTATCTGGACTAAATATAATTTTTTTAATATGACCAATATCTCCATTATAAATATTACAATCAGGATTATTAACTAACTGTAAGACTTTATCATTTTCCCGATAGATAACATCAAAATAAGTTATTTCTAATTTATCTTTACTTTTAGGATTAATAATACTTTGTAAGATTTGATTTAAATTATCAATACCATTTTCTCCCTTATACATCGGAGCTAAAACAATAATATCATCTTCTTTAATACCTTTTTCCATACTTCTTAAAATAATTTCTTTAATCATTTCTTTAATTTTAATACTAGAACATTTTAAAAAATTATAATCATCTTTTTTTAATAAATAATCATCACTTAAATCTTTTTCTTTAATTTCTTTAGCTAAATAAGGAATATAAGAATTAGGACTTTGCCGATAAATAGTATTAAGGGCAATAAAAGAAAATTGTTTAGATAATACTAAATCATTTAATACTAAACCAGCTCCCACACTTGGAAGTTGAAAAGTATCACCTACAAGTATTAATTGAACATCATCATTAATTCCACATAAAAGAGAGTAAAATAAATATGTATCAACCATACTAACTTCATCAACAATAATTAATTTATGATGATTTTTATTATATTCATTAACTTGAAAATCATTAGTTTCTTTATTCCATTTTAAATAACGATGAATAGTACTTGCTTTTAAATTAGTTGCTAAAGATAGTTTTTTACTTGCTCTTCCAGTGGGGGCTAGTAAAGCAATACTTACACTAGCTTCAATAGGCGATAATTTATAGTATTCAATATATAGTCTAGTAATAGCATTTACAATTGTTGTTTTTCCAGTTCCTGGTCCTCCTGATATAATAGTAATTGAATTATTTAAAGCTTTATAAATAGCTGTTTTTTGTTCTTCATTATAGCAAACATTTAATTCTTCTTGTAATCTTTTAATTTTATTATCAAAATTTTTAAATTCTTTATGAGGAGTATTAGAAATATTAAATAACATATTAGCAATTTCTTTTTCCATCATATCTAATTTACTTAAAAAATATTTATCTTCATTTTGGACAACTAAATTTTTCTTAACTAATTCATTTATAATTGTTTCAAACATTATATCATCTACAAATAAACGAAATTGTTGTTTTAAAGTATCAATTAACTCTTCTTTAAAATAATAAACATCACCTTTTTTATTACTTAAATATTCCATTGCTTCTAAAGTACAAGCCAAAAGACGAACATCATCATAAGGATCATGAATACTTTTAAAGATTCGATCTAATTTTTCAAAAGAAACAATTTCTTTAAAATAATAAAGATTTTCATTAACATACATCATTGTTTTATCTTGATATTTTTTAACAATTTTAGTAGCTTCATTAATTGTAAAACCTAATTTTTTTAAATTAATTAAGATATCATCTACTAAAGAATAATCAATAATTGATTGATATATTTTATCAGCTTTTATTAAAGACATATTTGGAACCATCATTAAATTATTTTTATTTTCTTTAATTAAGTCAATTGCTTTTTCTCCTAAAATTTCAACTATTTTAATTGCCGTTTTTTTACCACAACCTTTAATTAAATTAGAAGATAAAAAATCAATAACCGCATCTTTTCCTTCAGGTTTTATTTTTTCATAAGAATCAATTACAAATTGATAACCATATCTTTCATTACGAACATATTTACCAAATAATTGATAATTATCATCAAGATTAGGATCTAAAATTATTCCGGTAATAGTTATAACTTTTCCAAGTTTTTCTTGTAATTGTTCATCATTAGTTTCTTTAATTTTAAAAGTACCAACAAAAAAACCAGAATCTGATTCATAAATAATTGTTCTAATGTTTCCTTTAATATAATTCATAATCTTCTCCATAAAAAGTATTTTACCAAATTTTTATTTAAATGTCTTAAAATTCATTTAATTTTTAAACAATCTTATTTGGGGTGAACAAGATTAAAATATTATTTTATTTCTTCTAATATTTTTTCTTTTAATTTGTCTATATCCGCGAAAAAAACTTTAATTCCTCTATTATGAAGTTTCATTAAATTTTTAAAATTTTCAAGTATTATTTTTTCTAATTTTTCAGGAACTTTAGCTGGTTTACCATCTACTGTATGTATATGATCAATATATTTTTCTAATGTTGGAAAAGCATTTTGTAATAAAATAGCTGAATTTTCATCAAAGATTTTTTCAATTAATATTGTATTGCAAAAACCATATTTTTCTACCTTCTTATTAACTATTTTTTTATATTTATCAATTTTAGAACTAATAGGAATAAACCATAAAATATTTTTATCTTTAATTGTAAAATAAGTTGGTCTTTTCTTTCCTCTTTCATGATTTTGCATTAAAGTCTCATC
>CANQZH010000051.1 GCA_947628245.1 uncultured Bacilli bacterium
AGTACCATCAGAACCAGTTGCTGTTCTTGCTCTTGCAACATTAGCAGTTTGAATTGATGAATTAATAGCATTATTAATATGATGAGCAATATGTAAATCATAATAAGGATAATAATAACTGTAATTATTATACATATCTGGAAATTCTTGAATTTTCGTATTCATTGCTTTTTCAACTTTATCAGCTAAACCAAATACAGTTGCATAAACTAAATATCTTTCCCATAAAACTATTTCAGGTAATTCTTTGGTATCAAATGTTCCAAAATCTTCTAAAAAGTTTTTAAAAGCTTTCCATCTTACAAAATCTTCATTACCTTTTTTAGTTCTTTTCTTAATCATTAAAGAATAAATTAAAAATACCATACTTAAAGGAAAAACAATAAATCCTAAGATAAAATCAACGTGATAAAAATAAGTTATAAAACTAATTAAAAGCGCGACTAACAAGAAAAAGATTCCAGTTACAATAGGTACTCCATTTTTTTCATAAAAATCTTGTCTTTCACCATCTTTACGAACACAATTAAGCCAATTACTATAATTACTTTGAAATTTACTATAAGAATTTTTAGCATAATTATCTAATTGTTTAGAAGTAAAACTATTATTACTTCCAACTTCTTCAAATAGAAAATCTAATAAAACATCTTCGGTATCATTAACATTATCTCGATTATTTAAAATAAATTGATAATTTTTATTTTTAGAATTATCTTTTATTTCTTCTACTTTAATATTTTTCTTATAAATTAAATTCATAATAGAAGCTGCCATTGCATTAGAACTAACATTACCCTTCATTAAATAATCAACAACTTCAACATTATAATCATCAATAAATTCTCGATTATATTTATTAGTAAAATCACTTTTATATTCTTTATCATACCTAATATAAACATATATCCACCAACTAATTAAAATAATTAGAAAAATAGAACTTATAATCATTACAATATTATAAATCATTTTAGCAAATTTAATTTGTTCTTGAGTTTGTTCAGCTCTTTTAATTTCCACATCTAAAATACTATTTAAAGCTTCTTCATTAGTTTTATTTAAATTAATTGAATTAGTAATTAAATTTTTATCAAAAGTAATTCTAATATCTACAGGACTATTTTTATCTAAAGATTTCATTGTTGCTAGAATAGTTTGATTATCTTGTTTATTAATATTACCAGTTATATCCCCATGAGCCCAAAACCTAAATAAATCAGAACTATCACTATTAGGTAAATGAACTCTTATTTGTAAATTATTAATTTTATCTTCAAAGCCATCTCCAATATAAGTCCAATAAAGTTCAGCAACATCACGATGCATTACAACAGCACTTTTAATTGTATAAGTAATTAAATAAGCTACACTTTCATTATTACCTTCAAAATACATTTTAAAACTTTTACCATCACTCATACTACTTTCATAATAATTACCATTAATTGCATCACTATCATAATAAACTTTAGTTAAAGGATTAAAAACTTCTCCAAAAGTTTTAAAAGATATCTCATTATCTACTTTTTTAGCATAAATCTTAACATTATCAATTCCTTTAGCATTATAAATAGCATTATCACTATAACTATTAGAATTATTAGAAAGCCTTCCATTACGATATAAAATATCTCTTACATAACCGTGAAATTCTCCATCTAAAACAATTAATTCTTTAACTTCTAAATCACCATTATCTAAAATAGTCGAATCAATTAAATAATCAGTTATATCATAATTAACATAAGCTTTTAAATTAGTAATAAATAAGAAAAATAAAACAAAAACATAAATAATTTTTTTCATATTCGCTCCTAAAAAATTTAAGCTTACTTAAGTAAGCTTAAAATTCAACTTTAACATTTTCTCTTTCAGCTTCTTTAGCTTCAAAGAATGTTTCTTTAGTAAATTTAAATAATTTGGCAACAATATTACTAGGTATCATTTCAACTTTATTATTATATGTTAAAACTGTATCATTATAAAATTGTCTAGCCATTGCAATCTTATTTTCGGTATCTTGTAACTCACTTTGTAATTCTAAAAAATTAGTATTAGCTTTTAAATCTGGATAACTTTCAGCTAAAGCAAATAACTTAGAAATAGCATTAGTTAAATTATTATTAGCATCCATTTTTTCATTAGGTGTTACAGCTGTTGTATAAGTATTACGAGCTTTAATAACTGCATCTAATGTTTCACTTTCGTGTTTAGCATATCCTTTTACTGTATTAACTAAATTAGGAATTAAATCAAATCTTCTTTTTAATTGAACATCAATTTGACTCCATTGATCTTTCACCCTATTTCTTAAAGAAACTAAACTATTATAAGTTCCAAAAATAAATACTACAAGAACTACTAGTACAACAAGAACTACGATTAACCATACTGGCATATAACTTATCCTCCTTTATAAAAGTATATTATCATATTTTTTAAATAATAGCAATAAAACTAAAAAAAGGTTATGTAAAACCTTTTTACTCACTAATTAATTTATTAACTCTAAAAGTTAAACTTACACTTTCACTATCTATAACAAAATCATTTTCTAAAATACCATAACCTGTACCATTATAAATCTTACCATCAATTTTTAAAATATCATTTTCATTACCATCATTTAATAATTTAATAAATTTAATTATATCTTCTTTAGCTTTAGTTACTTCACTTTCATCACTAATATTAACTTTTAAAGATATTTCTAATAATTGTTTTTTCTCTAAATCAGATAATTCTTTTTCACTAGTAAATGTTGTTTCATCCCCATTAGTAAATTTAATTTCATCAATTTTAATATTTTCTTTATCTAAATCTAAATTAACTGTATCAAAATAAGTGTTCTCATTTTCCTCATTAGAATAAATATTAACTAAAAGATATTTTGGTTTAGATTTATCTTCTTCTTCATCTTTACTATTAACATTTAAAACAAAGAAATAATCATTAAAATCACCAACAGTAGAACTTGTATTATTCTTTATAATAGATTTAACAATAGCAGAATTAGTATTTAATAAATTATTTTTAACTGAATCATAAAATATCTTATAATAAGTTCTTTTCATTTTTGTTGTTAAACTACCTGCCATATTTCCTCTAGTCCCTTTTTTAACAGTAATTAAACTTAAATTATCATTTTTAGCATATTCTAATAAATCATCAACTCTAATACTATTAAAATTACTATCATCATTATTAAGCCAAGTAATTCCAGGAACATCATATTTAGCTGAATCTCCATTAGTATTTAAAATAAAATCTTCAATATTAACATTATGATTTTTAAAATATTGTTCAATCAATTCTAAAGCATCTTTTTCTTTAGGATAAAAATACTTTTCTATATAATATTCAAAAATACTTTTAATATTAGATTTAGTTGAAAAATACATAATATTAGGTTCTAAATTATTAGGAATTCTTTCATAATAAACCCGATAATAAGTTATAGCATATCCTACAAAATTATTAGTAAGTTCAAAATGATAAATTTTATTATCAGCATCATATGTAACATTAATACCTAAAATATCTATATCTAAAACATTTTTAGCAGGAACTTGTTTATATTCTTCTAAATAATATTTAATATCATTAATAGTTGATGAAGAATAGCTAGGATTATTTTTAATAATCCAATCAATTAATTCATCATATAAATTACTTAAATTATCTTCACTTATTTCAAAAGAAGATTCGGTAGTATTAGGAAATAAATTATCATAATTAACTCTTTGCATTGAAAAACTACCACTATAATAAGAAAAAATATCTTCATCATTAATTTGTTCTTTAATATCTAATGAAATAATAATTCTAGAAGTTTTAGTAACAGCATCAATAGGACAAGTTACATCAATATTAATAGTTGGAATTTCTAAATAATTATTACTGTATGAAATAGTATTATCACTAGTAATTGCTTCATTAGAAGAAAGCTTACAATTTGCTGGTGCACTAAAAAGATACTTATCATTCTCATTTAAACTTATGCTATTACGATTGAAATTAAATCTAACTTGAATTGTATCTTTAGTTGAAGATGCTTTAACTAAAGTGCCTTCAATACTACCCTTATTTAACTGAGCTAAACCATTTTGATAAATAATAGCATATTCTTTAGTATCATAATACTTTGAAATTGAATTAGATACATTAGTTAAATTAACTATTCCTAATAAACCAATTGTTATAATTACAACCTTTAAAGAAACCTTTTTCATTAACAAACCACCCTAACTACTTAATTTTTTACTTGAATTAAAGAATAACCTACTCTAACAATATCATAAATATTATTAGTAAAATTTTCTGTATAAAAATTATTAGAATTATATTTAACCGATACTTTATATTTTTTAATCTTTTTTCTTTCTAAATTACCAACATTTACTTTATCACTATACTGATAGATTTCATAATAATTATTGCCTATTGAAGTTTCACCTTTTTGTTCTAAAGGAATTGAATTACCATCAATTTCTAAAACTTCAGCATTATTATTAAAGAAACTAAAATTATAATTTAAATATATATTTAAAATTAAATCACTACTAACTTCTAATTCACTAGTATCAACTGTAAAATAATAATCAATTTTAGTAGGTCTTACATTTCCAATATTACAATTGCTATCATTATTAGATACACAATTATTAGGTTTAATATCAATTATAAATTTAGCTACTCTAGCTGAATCAGAACTCATCATTTGTGAAACATATTTAGAATAAGTTATAACGGAAGTAAAAAGTAATATAACTCCACCATACATCAATAACCATTTAACTAAATTCTTTTTAAAAAGTTTACTGTGAAGCATCCAGTTCATTTAAATCACCTTTTCTTTCTCTTTTTTGGTGACCCCTTTTTCTTCTTTTTACCTTTCTTCTTTTTATTTTTTTTCTTTTTCTCTTTTTGCTTTTTATCTTCTAAATATTTAATAAATTCTTCATCATTATCAATCATTATTTCTTTTTGATAACTTAATAAATAACAAATTAAGATACCAATAATAAGAATAATAATACTTACTAAAGGATTTTTTAATGATGTCAAAAATGATCCTAAACCATTTATTTTAAAAACATATTTACCAACAATATTATTAAGAGGTATTGGATCATCTAATGAATCATTAGCATCACCTTTAGTTATCATTATATCATCATTTATGGAAACTACTCGGTGGGTTACAAAAGCCATATCAACATCATAAAAAGTTACAACATCTCCAACATTGATATTTTTGTCTTTCGTATTAATAACAATTAAATCGCCTACTTTTATAGTCGGTTCCATTGAACCTGATATAACATCTAATATACCATATCCATTAATAGTTGTTAAATCTTTTTTTAATATTTTTAAATTAATCATATTATAAATATTATAAATTAAGATTAAACTTAAACAAATGCCGACTAAATATATTAAAACTTTTTGTACTTTTTTCATCCTCTAGCCTCACATTCATCTTTAACTACTTCATATTTAATTCCTACTATTAAAGAATAATCTAATTTTTTAGTAGCCGCTAAATTACCAATATCCGTATCTACTTGATCATTTAATTCTAACCATTTCCATAATAAAGATATTTCACTTTTACCATTACTAGGAATTAATAAAGGAACTTTAATATTTTCTAAATGATTATTTAATACGCGATAACTACGATTATTAGCAAAATAATATTCATTAACATCTTTTAAAACATATCCCATATTTAAACAACCATTACTAACACATATTGGATAATCTTCTTCTAAAATAATATCAGTAATATAAATATCTTTTTTCATATTATTATTAAATGTCATAATATATGAACCTTTAGCTCCGGGATAAACAATTTTATCTATTCCATACATTTTAAAATATTCTTCATTATGAAATAAATCAACATCAGTTAAATACATTATTTTTTCTTCTTTTATTTCTTCTACTTTTTCTTCACTATAAAGAGCTTTTAAAACTGTATCTTTACTTATTTTAATTTTAGGATTAGATGAATTATAGACATTAACACCATCACTAAAACCAATTAAAGGATAATATTTACAATCTACTTCTTTATAACCTTTAAAGTATTCCGTTAAATCTAATTCTTCATCTTTAGCTAACGGTAAATAATATTTAGTTGTAAATTCATCAAAATAACCTTCACCACTATCTAATGTTAAAATATACTTTTCTAAAGCGTGAATTTTAATAATAAAATTAATATTTTCACCAATAGCTGTACCATTAACATTTATATCAAAATTACCAGCATTTAAAACTTTAATAACTAAATCAATAGAATTAGAACCAGTTACTTTAACAATATCTAAAGAACTTTTATCAAAAGTAAGGTCAATATAAATATCTTCATTATCATTAGAAACTAATCTAACACCATAAGAAGTCTCTTCTAATCGAACATTATCAATAAAGAAATTAGTATTTAAGATAATATCTCGATCATTATTAGTACTTAATAAACTAACATAATATTCATATAAATAACTTTCTAGGTAAAAAGGATTACCCACAAAATTAATTAAGGCTTCATCAGAACTATTGGCATAAGATACTGTAATAGTTCGTTCTTCACCAAGCATTTTTCTAGATGGTTTTAAAAGAATATTACCTAAATTATTAATAATATATCCATTATAATCAGCAATTTTAAATTTAACATCATCTTTATTATATTCACTAGTCTTTAATTTTCTACCATCTTCATATATTTCATACATAATTGGTTTAGCTTCATCAATATCAATAGTATATTTATCAAGCAAAATATTAATTGTTCTAACTGGTTTATGAATTGTTACTTCATAAGTATTAACCTCTCCAGCTTCACTAGTTACAACAATCTCTAATTTATTATCACCAGCTACAAGTGGTAAATCATTAAGATTTTTATAATATTCTCCATTAAATTTATAAGTTACTTTACTTTTTTGATCTTCTAAAGTAGCTTTAAAAGATACTTTATCTTTATTATAAGGAACATTTAAAGTATATTTATTTTTATCTTTAGCAAATTCTTCATTTAATTTTAAATTATCTAAAACTTCTAAATTACTTAAATTATTATTATGACTTTTAGTTCTTTCAATTATAACAGTATAAACTGTTTTAGAACCATCTTCAGCTGTAAGAATAATTTTAACAATATTTTTGCCAAAATCTAATGGTAAATCTTTCAAATCATTAACAACTTTTCCTTTATATTCAAAACTTAATTGAGCTTTATTATCACTTTTTTCATAATAAACATCAATCTTATTAATTGAAGAGGAAACACTCACTAAATAATCAAAAACATTATGATTAAAATTAGGATTAAGGTTGCCTTTACTAACCCATAAATTAGCTAAATAACTATCATTACTACTTGGTTTTGGACTACGCATAATAGTAATTTTATAAGTTTTGGAAGAACCATCAGGCGCAAGAACAAGAATAGTTACTTCATTTTCGCCAACTTTTAATTTTAAATCATCTAAAGATCTAACATCTTGATTATTAAAACCATAATATATTTTAGCATTTTCATCACTTAAAACAGCTTTAAAAGATATAGTTTGAACATCATAAGAAACACTTAAAAAATATTCTAAAACTTCTTTAGCAAATGAAATATTTCCAATAGAAGAACTTAATGATTTTAAATAACTATCATTACTTAATTCAGGATTAGTTGAATTATTAGAAGGCTTATTTTCAGGTGAAGATTGATTATTAGAAGAAGATTTAATAACATTTAAATTAAACGTTGCATAATAATCTTTACCTTTATAATTAATTTTTAAAGTAATTTTAGTAGACCCAATATTCTTACCAGTAATAATTAAACTTCCATTATTAATAATTACATCACAAATTTTATTATCTTCAATTAAAAC
>CANQZH010000052.1 GCA_947628245.1 uncultured Bacilli bacterium
TTTTCTTCTAATTCAAAATCCAACATTTCTTTAGCAAAATTTTCATATAAATCTTGTTCATGTTTAATAGTATCTATTAAAAACATTTTATCTTCTTTATAATTTTTCAAACCTCTCATATAATAAAGTCTATCAACATCAAGAACAATAAATGGCATTAAATGATTTTTTAAACACTCTTTAAACATAATCATTCTACCAACTCTACCATTACCATCACCAAAAGGATGAATACAAAGAAAATGATAATGAAAATCAATAATATCTTCAATAGTTACTTTTTCTATTTGATGATATTGATTCAATAAATTATCTAAATCTTTGACAACATTTTCTGGTGATGATGTATTTATTACATTAATTAAACCAATTTTATTAGGCACAACTTTAAAACCACCTACATTATAACGAGGATTATCTTCATCAGTAGTATTCCTTTTTAATATCGTATTCATTTTAATTATTATATCTTTAGTTAATTCTTCATCAATAATATCTAAACAATAATCAAAAAGACGAAAATGATTTTTCATTTCCGTTAAATCATCAAATTTAATTGCATCATCACTTTTAGGAATAAATGAATCAGTTTCAAATATTTCTTCAGTCTCATCTTCCGTTAAATGTCCACCCTCTATTTTATTAGAATTATAAGCAAAATTAACTTGTGAGAAATGATAAATATTACCTTTAAATTTTGTATTTCGCTGTTCAATTAATTCTTTTTTGATTTTCTCTATTAGCATATCTATTATCACCTCATCAATTATTTTATTTCACAAGTAGCCCCATCTTCTTCAGCTAATTTTTTACTATCTTCTATAGTACTTTGATCTTCTTTTAAATCTTCAAAACCTTGTTCTTTAAGATCTTCTTCACTAGCCTTATCAACATCAATATCTAAAATAGTATTATATTTATAATTTAGATCATCTATCTCTACTTTTAAACTAATACCATCTTTACTAAATTCTTCACTATTTTCAGCCATATATTTTTTATATTCTTCCCAAGCTAATTTTACTGTAGGATCAGTAACAGTAGTATTAACTTCCATCTTCATAAACTTTAATTTATCATTTTTATAAGTCATAGATATTACTTGTTCAATATCCATTCCATCTTCATTTTCTACAGTTGTACAAACTAATTTTTGTTCCTTTTCTTGAACTTCACCACAACCTGTAATAAATAACATAACAACTAAACATAAAAACACAATTTTCTTCATAACTAAACTCACCTATCTATAATATACCATAAATTTTATCAAAATAAAAACTTAAATTTTAATAAATTCATTTCGCAAAATCAAAAAATATTGCTTTTTGCGAAATGAATAGTATAATATTAAATAGGTGAATAACTATGAAAATAATCAAACGAAAATATTTACAAGATATAATTGATGTAATGGGAACACCAGATATAAAAGTTATTACTGGTGTTAGACGTAGTGGAAAATCAGAATTACTTAATATGTTTATAAAATATATTAAAGAAAATGATAATAAAGCCAATATTATTTATATTGATTATAATCTTGATAAATTTGACAATTTAAAGCAATACAAAGAACTAATAAAATATGTTTCTAATCAATATAATCCTAAAAAAAATAACTTTATAATGATTGATGAAATACAAATGTGTAATGATTTTGAAAAAGCCATAAATAATTTCCACGCTGAAAAAAAATATGATATTTACATAACCGGTTCAAATGCTTTTCTTTTATCAAGTGATTTAGCTACCCTATTTACTGGTAGAACATATAGTATTGAAGTTTTTCCTTTTTCTTATAAAGAATTTTTAGAATACTATAATTTAAAAAACAATGATGAAAATTTTGATAGATATGTTTTAGAAGGAGGATTTGCAGGTTCATATTTTTATAAAGATCTTGATAAAAAATACAATTATATTTCCGATGTTTATAAAACAATGATTGTAAGAGATATAGTAGAAAGAAATAAAATTCAAAATATACCTTTACTAAATAGCATTAGTGATTTTTTAATAGATAATATTGCTAGAATTACTTCATATAGAAGTATCACAAATACTTTAAATTATAATAAAGTAATTACTAATGATAAAACAGTAGGCTCATATATTAATTATTTATGTGAAGCTTTTGCTTTTTATAAAATAAGAAGATATGATATCCAAGGAAAAAAATATTTATCAACTCAAGACAAATATTATTTATCGGATCACGCTGTAAAATATGCTATACAAGGTACTAAAAATATGAATTATGGCAATATTTATGAAAATATAGTTGCAATGGAATTAATTAGAAGAGGATATGTTGTATATATTGGAGTCTTATATGAAAAAGAAGTAGACTTTGTTGCAATGAAAAGAGATGAAAAAATATATATTCAAGTATCAGATAATATAGGAAATGATTTTGAAAATAGTACCTTTAAAAGAGAAATAGAACCCCTATTAAAAATAAAAGATGCTTATCCTAAAATAATAATAGCTAGAACAAAACACAACAAATATCAATATGAAGGAATCCAAATAATAGATATATCTAATTGGTTATCTGAACAAGAATAACCTAAAACAATGGCGCAAATAATCTTAATATAGCTTGCCATAAAGATTTTATAAAACCAACTTTAACATCTTTATCTTCTAATTTTTTACTATCAGCAAAAGTTTTTTCAAAATCTTTATAAATATCTTTTAAAGCACTAACACCTTCCATATAAATACCATTCTCAAAATGTAAATATAAACTTCGATAATCCATATTAATAGTCCCCACAACAGCCCTTACATCATCAGCTAAAAATACCTTAGAATGTACAAAACCATTAGTATATTTATATATCTTAACTCCACTATCATATAAAACTTTAAAAAATGATGTTGTTTGAGTATAAACAATTTTTTTATCAGGAATACCCGGTACTATAATCCTTACATCAACACCTCTTTTAGCAGCCCTACAAAGAGCATTAACCATATCTGTATCAATAATCAAATAAGGTGTCATAACATAAAGATATCTTCTTGCACTATTAATCATATTAATATAAACATCTTCTCCAATTAAATCTTTATGAAGAGGTGCTACACCATAAGGAATAACATATCCATCTTTACTAATTTTATTATCAAAAGAATATTTAAACTTTTTAATATCTTTATCTTCATTTATATTAGCATTCCATAAAGATAAAAACATAACCGTCATATTCCAAATAGCATCTCCACAAATCTTAATCCCATTATCTTTCCAAATCCCATAAGGACTATTAATATTAATATATTCATCACTTAAATTAACACCCCCAGAAAAAGCAACTTTCCCATCAATAATCGTCATTTTCCGATGATCACGATTATTCATAAAAATACCCCTAAAAGGACTTAACTTATTAAAAGGAATACACTTAATCCCAAACTTTTCTAATTCTTTAGCATAATTAGGTGCAAGTAAAGCAATACTACCCATATCATCATACATAATCCTTACATCTACTCCTAATCTAGCCTTTTCTTTTAAAATATCTAATATCCCATTCCACATCTTACCTTCATTAATAATAAAATATTCTAAAAAAATAAACTTCTCAGCCTTCTTTAATTCTTTTAATAATTCAGG
Source organism: uncultured Bacilli bacterium (assembly GCA_947628245.1). Taxonomy (GTDB): domain Bacteria; phylum Bacillota_I; class Bacilli_A; order RF39; family UBA660; genus Ventrenecus. The sequence goes on from CANQZH010000052.1 coordinate 3,626, forward strand.
ATAAAACTTTTCCCCAAAATCATAATAAGTAATTTCATTATTACTACTAACAAAATAATCAGTTCTATTAACTAAATATAAAATATTATCCAATTCTTTTTCTTTAATTTCTTTTAATATTTTAGAATCTTGAACAAGTTCTTTCTGATATTCATTTTCATACTTAAAAATATTTCTTAATAATTTATTCTTAGAATAATTTTTTCCTAAAGTAATTAACAAAATTGTTCCAAATATTGGAAATATTAAAATCAAAATAATCCAAGGCAAATCATTAGAAAGTCTTGTACTATCTTTTAAAATACCCAAAATAATAAAAATACTAATCAAAGTATAAAACAAAGTAATAAACCCTAAATATTTATAAAAAAATAATCTAATAATAATTGCAAACCCAAATTGTAAAACAATTCCTAAAAAAACAACAATAACTCTCTTAATAGCATTTACCATAAAACATCTTCTTTCTTAAATTTATTTTACAATATTTTTAAATAAAAGTAACGTAAATTTACATTAAATTTATTTTTAATTAAAAAAACAATTTTTAATAATGTTATAATAAAAAAAGAAGGAGTTTCAAATGAAAAAAAATAATACTTTACTAATAATTTTATTAGTTATTTCAATTTTAATATCAATATCTTTAGGAGGATACCTTTTCTATGACAAAGTCTTAAATAAGCAGACCAATTATCCAAATGAACAACCAACTAATCAAAATGACATAAAAGAATCTATCTCAAAAATTAATCCCACAAAAGATTGGATTTATGATGCTGATTATCCTAAAAATGTTTTAGCAAATTCTTATGATAGTTATTATAATGAAACCTACTATGCAAAAGACATTATAGCACCATTTATAAATATTAATTCTAATGATGCTAAAAACGCAAATAATACAATTGAAGATATATTTAACGAAGCCGTAAATAGGTATAATATAGGTGTCGAAGATAAAACAACTTTTTCTGTTATAGATTATGAAAAATATATAGATAATAATTTAATTTCCGTTTTATTTTGGTTTGGTAAAGGTGGCACAGATGTAGTAAGACCAGATTATTACACTTATACATTTGACTTACAAACTGGTAAAGCATTATCTTTCAAAGAAGTCTATCAAAAATTTAATTTTAATCAAAACCAAATAGATAATGAAATAAAACAAGAAATAACAGATGAAATAAATGATATTTTTGAAGAATCATTTCCAAATGAAAATGCAAAAAATTACATTGATGAAAGTATTAAAAACTATGAAGAAAGTATAAATAACAATACATTAAAATATTACATTTCAGAAGATAGTAATTTAAGTATAGTTGCAAGACTAAATATCCCAGCAGGAGCAGGATACAAAGATACTATAATCGAAATAGATTAATAGTATCTTTTTTAAATTAACTCTTTAATTAAAAATGTAGCATATAAAGGAATAGATTTAATTCTATTTTGTAAACCAAAATCTTTTAAACTAATTCTAATCATATATTTAGGATGATATAATTCATCATAAACTTTTAAACTTTTAGATTTAGTATTTAATTCAGCTTTTACTTCAATAGGAATTATTCCATCTTCTTTAGTAGTAATTAAAAAATCTATTTCGGAATCTCTACTTCCCTTCCAATATAATAAATCAATTCCACTAGCCTTTAATTGATTAGCAACATAATTTTCAGTAATAATTCCTTTATATATTTTCATTTCATCAAGAATAATAGTGCGAACATCATTATTAACTAATCTATTAAATATTCCAACATCCGAATAATATACTTTAAATGTATCGTTATCTACAAAACCTAATAAAGGTTTTTCAGGTCTTTTAACACATTTACATACTTGAACCATATTACTTTCAATAAGCCAATTTAAAGGTAATAAATACTCTCTTGATTTAGCATTAGACTCAATAACAGAATATTGAAATTTTTTAGAAGCATTTTGCAATTGAGAAGTTAAAGAATTATATATATTTCTAATCTTTAAAGTTTCATTTGAATTTGTAACGTGATTATTCATATCATTTTTATAGTCCTCTATAATATCATTTAACTTAGATAAATCATAATTAAAATAATCATTATCACATGAAACTAATGCTTTTACACTTTCAGGCATACCCCCAGATAATAAATATCTTCTATAATAATCAATTGCTTTATTATGAAGTACACCCATTGCTTCATTTTTAAAAAAACATTCTTTAATTTTATTTAATAATAATTCTTGATTAAAAGCTAATAAAAATTCTTCAAAATCCATTGGATACATATACAACCTAGATACTTTGCCAACTGGAAAAGGTTTATTTAATCTAGCGAGCTTTACTCCAAGTAAAGAACCAGCACATATTAATCTAACATTACTATGATTTTCATTAAAAAACTTTAATTCTGAAATAAATTCTTCACTTTCCTGAATCTCATCAACAAATAATACACTATCTTCTTTTTCAAAATCAAAATCTAATAATAACTTTAAATCATTATATTTCTTTTTAGAAGAATAATCAGAAGCATACAATTTAACAACATCTCTATCATTTAACAAATTAATTTTTTTATAATTTTTAAATTCATTTTTACAAAATTCATCAATTATAAAAGTTTTACCACACTGTCTTACTCCCAATACTACTAAAGGTTTAAAATCACTAGTATTTTTCCATTTAACTAAATCATCATAAATTTTTCTTTTCACATTATCAAACTCCTAACTAACTTAATTATAACACAATTTACACCTTTTTGCAGGGAATATTAAAGCAAATTTACACCTTTTTGTAGGGAATATTAAAACATTTTTACACTTTTTTGCAGGGAATATTGAAATAAATTTACACCTTTTTGCAGGGAATATTAAAAGTACCTTATTTATAAGATACTAATTTTGCTTATATATTTGTTGTTCTTTAATTAAATCATAACTAACTAAACTACTTCCATCTAAATCTTCTTTATACATATCAACCATTGTAATTTGACTATTATCATAAGTCTTATAATAATATATACCTTTATCTAAATTACAACAAGAACTATAAATAGTTATTTCATATTTATCTTCACCCATATGAACACAACCTCTTTGTTGTTCAACAGATCCTAAAATATGAAAAAACTGACTAACACTTTCATTTTCCGTATCATTAGAAAGAGAATTCATTTTAGTAAAAGTTGCTTTAACAAATCTAGAAGCACTAGACAAATCACCAGGTAAACCAAGAGCACCCATACCTCTACTATAAACATCAAAATTTAAATTCTTAGCAAAATTATTAACAGGAGGTTCAATAGATAAACTCACATAATTATTTAAATTAAACATCTGAATATCAAACGTTGGATTATTTGTTAAAACACCAACTGGATTATCATAAACTTTTAAACCATCAGCAACACATTCAACCGTAATAGAACTTTCCTTATCACAAATAATCCAATGCAGTGGAGACGCTACTAAATCATCACTAAAATTAATTTTAGCAATATTAATTTCTTTTAATAATTTTTTAACTTCTAAAATATTAGAACATAAACTTAAAACATAAGGAATAAACTCAAAAGGAGCAATATTTTTTTTATCAGAAACACATTCCATATAACAAGCATTACCTGGAAAATTTAAACCAGCTATTCCTAAACCCTTTTCATTAATAGCATCATAATATAAAGGATAAGAATCACAAACAAAAGCCATCCCAATAATTGCATAATGACTATTAACATCATCAACTTTACGAAACTTAAAAGGATAATTTCGAGGTGTAATAGTAACCGTTTCTTTATAAGAATATTCTAAATCCAAATTTCTCCCAAAATAATTTTTATAAGTAACAGCAGTACACATTTTATTACCAACCTTTCATAAAAAATTATAACATACAAAACAAAAGAAAAAAAGAACCTAAGTTCTCAATTAATTTTACCAAAATATTGTTGTTCAAGTATCCGTCACTATTGAGATTGAACACATTGTTCGCATTAGACGAGTTAGGAACTTAGTAAATATT